>LXTK01000215.1 GCA_001643475.1 Proteobacteria bacterium SPGG2
ACACCCGTACGGGTGCGTAGGACGGCACCGATGCGTTCGCCGTCAACTGAGAGTGGCACCCAGGCGCCCTTACTTTCGAGCAGGCGGCCATGATCACCGATGAGCCGTGACTTGGCGACACCAATACTGGGAATGTCCGCAAGCAGACCGAGATGGCATGCCAATCCGAATCTACGTGGATGCGCTAACCCTTGGCCATCACATAAGAGCAAATCGGGCTTCTCGCGCAGTTGTTTCAGTGCTGCCAAGATAGCGGGGGCCTCCCGAAAGGACAAATATCCCGGCACATAAGGAAAGCGTGTCTTGCGACGCACGATGGCGTGCTCGCGCAGTGTCAGCTCTGGGAAATCCAACACAGCAACGGCAGCCCGCGTTACTGTCCCACCCTGCTCAAATCCCACATCGACACCCGCTACTCGCCGAGGCTTCGTCAATACATCCTTCTTGATTACTTCATGGCGAAGGCRCTCTTGGATGGATCGTGCCACAGCAACCGTTTTGGGCCAACGATGCATTTTCACAGATCGGTCTCTAGCGCACTTTCAGTTGGATGTCAGCAGCCCTTAGGAACTCTGCTTCCTCTTCTAAATCGGCTCGCGTCAACGCATGCTCTCTCAACCAATGTTTCGGGAACTGTACTACCAGCGAACCTGGCTTTCCCTTTAGCTCAATCGGCGGCAATGGGTCGGGCGAGCGACTTCGGTGCAGCACGACGGCCAAACGTAGTAAGACAATCAACCGCTGCATGATCGGCACCCAATTTGCTGGCAATGCCCCAACCACGCTTATGGGATACTTCCGGCGGTGGGCACGCACGAGCACGGCAAGCAGATGCTGTTCTTGTCGGGAAAAGCCGAGGAGATCTGCGTTCTCTAGAATATATGCGCCGTGTTTATGGTACTGATTATGTGCAATGTCGAGCCCAAGCTCGTGGAGCTGCGCGGCCCAGCGTAACAATTGCTGTGGTAAATCACCGCCTAATGACCAATCTTCCACCACCTGCGCGAAACATCGTAGCACCGTTCGCTCCACCTGCACGGCCTGGTCTGGATCTACGTCGTGTCGTTTGGCAAGCGCGGTCACCGTGCGGCTACGCACATCTTCATGGCGGATACGTCCTATCAAATCGTAGAGCAGCCCTTCGCGTAGTGCGCCGTCAGAGAGCAGCATACGTTCAATACCAAGGGCTTCGAACGCAGCATGCAATACCACTACTCCTCCCGGAAAAACGGGCACCCGATCAGCACTAAGCCCGGGCAACTTTAGGCCTTCCACCTGCTCCGCCTTAACCAACACGGCAAGCAAACGTTTTAGCGCTGGCCACGTGATACCTTCATTACTCCAACCTGCCTCGGTCACAATACGCTCGACGGCCCGGATAGTGCCGGATGTACCAATCGCCTCTTCCCAACCCAACCGTCGGAATCTCGCCTCGTGTGGCTCGAGCTCGATACGCGCCGCAATACCTGCGCGGCGAAGCCGTTTGCGTGAGATTTTTCCGTCAGGAAAATACGCCTCACTCATGTTGACGCAACCCATGTAAAGGCTTTCCATGTAGGTCGGTTGCAGGCCCTCACCGATAATTAACTCGGTGCTGCCACCACCAATGTCGATGACCAATCGGCGTTGGCCATCGTTGGCGACACTTTGAACAACCCCGAGGTAAACCAAGCGCGCTTCTTCTACGCCGGATATCACCTCGATAGGATGTCCAAGGGCTGCTTCAGCCGCAGCGATGAACTCAGCGCTGTTGTGTGCGCGTCGCAAGGTATTGGTTCCGACGACGCGGACACTGCCGGCTGGCATGTGACGCACGCGTTCGCCGAAACGTTTCAGGCAAGCTAAGGCGGGCGCTGTCGCCGCCGGAACCAAACGATTGTCTTCATCCAAGGCACCCGCCAGACGCACCATCTCGCGTAACCGGTCGAGCACGCTCAACTCGCCATCGCGCAAGCGTGCCACTTTCATATGAAAGCTGTTGGAACCGAGGTCTATGGCCGCGATGGTATCGTCGGCTTCTGCCAACGTGTGGGAGGTACTGGGTGCTTTCGCTCGCATTCCTCTGCTGTTAACGAGACCGTGGTCTGGCAGCGCGCGATCGGCGAGCTCTTGTAGTTACCTTTCTACGAGTTTGGCGCTGTGGAATCTTCTTAGCTTGTGTTCTCGGCGGTCGGTTTGTGTGGCCGCCCAATCGGGTTGCCACTTGGCGGACGCGGTCTATGATCGTAGCGCGTGCTAGTACGTGGTTTTCCATTACCTTAAGCAAGGCCTGTTGCCTGCGAATTTTTGCACGATGCGCTAGTGCCAACAACCCCGGCAGGGCGTCATCGCGCATCTCACTGTGTATCCGAGCACGGTTGGGATTGTCCTTAGTAGCCAGGTCCAGTAGTCGCTGCACACGTTTTGCCGAAAAAACCTCGGCCGCCTCCGAAAGCTGTTCAAGCAACACACTTAAGTCATTAAGCAAACCTAGGTCGTCCTGTAACCGCTTTAGCGCTGTCAATGCACCTTGGACACCTGGTACGGTGCGACGCATCGGTTCTAGTAGGTAGCGCAGACGTTTACCACGGATCCGAGCTCGATGCGCCATCTTTTKGTTTTGCTGCCGCTCTAGCCGGCTCAGGCCCATCTCTAGGTCGTAACTGTACTCGCTTGCGAGTTCCGCACTTGCCTGCGCGAAGGTGTGGATCACAGGCTGATCTTTGAAYSTACCGCTAAGGAACTTCGTTAGTTCCCCTTCTATGGGCCTCCATTCTTTCAACACGCGATCACGGATACTTTCATRGGCCTTGTCGCGATSACGTTCCAGRTYTTCCAACAGCAAATYTAGGCCAATCCGCTCGCGGGCGTTAAGGGCCGGGCGTTGCTCTTTCAGCCACGATATCGATACCTCGAGATCACGCGCCGCGTTCGTGCGTTTGGCCAACCGCCGTAGGATGCTTCGTATTTTCTTCGTTACTGATAGGTGGGAAGCGAAGCCACGAAGAAATGTGCGCAATCTACGTAGTGCGACGCGAAACTGGTGTAATGCGTCTTCATTTTTTCCATCAGCAAGCAGTCGACCGGCCTTATTTGTTTGGTCGACGAGTTGCAGAGCCTGGTTGCGGGCACCCCTGACGGCCGACATTCTTGCAAGTCGGGCTGGAGTGACCGCAGATCTCGGGATTTTGGAGGCGCCCACGACCCTCAGTGATGGACTACGACCTGTAGTCGGTAAGATTAGCGTGTACTAATCGATTAAACCCGAAATATATTAGTATGACAATGCTCCCATAGAACGGCGCGAGATAAGTATAATGTGAATTTCAGCAGGAGCCCGACAAACGCGCATGAATATCTCCGTCATCGTCCCAACCCATAATCGCGCCCAATTGTTGGCGCGAGCGTTGCAGTCCGTTGTAACGCAGGCAACACCACCTATGGAGGTCATCGTCGTCGATGATGGGTCGAATGATGGTACCGAAGAAGTTGTGTGTACGCGTTTTCCGGAGGTTCAATATATCCGGCAGAATAATCAGGGTGTGAGCAATACACGAAACCGTGGCATCGAAGCCGCACGCGGAGACTGGCTAGCGTTTCTGGACTCTGACGACGAGTGGTTGCCACAAAAATTGACCAGCCAGAAGGAAATGTTGGCAGCTAACCCGCAGTACAAAATCTGCCACACGGATGAGATTTGGATCCGCAATGGCACGCGCGTGAACGCCATGAAGAAACATACTAAGGCTGGCGGCTTCATCTTTGAACGCTGCTTGCCGTTATGCGTTGTCTCACCGTCATCGGTTCTGATTCACCGTTCGGTATTCGACGAAGTCGGGTTATTCAACGAAGATCTGCCTACCTGCGAGGATTACGATCTGTGGTTACGTATCTGTGCGCGTTTTCCCGTGCTTTATGTCGACCGGCCGTTGATCATCAAGTACGGCGGCCATGCTGATCAGTTATCCCATCGATACCCAGCCATGGATCGATTTCGCATCATCGCGCTAGAGAACATTTTGCAAGAGAACCTGTCGTCTCAGTATTACCGGGCGGCACTGAACACGCTGATAACGAAGATTGATATTTATCTGCAGGGCTCGATCAAACGTGACAAACTACAAGAGATCACCAAATATCGGCATAAGCAGCGTTATTACCTAAACCTTCGTGAAGATATCTGTCATGTAACAGCGGTGGAAGTGATTTAGCATGCTGCRTTTCGTCGTCGCCCTRCAAGYCGAAGCCAAACCRCTCATCGACCACTTCGGYCTACGGCGTCGTACCGGTGGYGCGTTTCCTGTCTATGAAAATGAGAYCAYCGCACTGAYCGTCTCCGGGATAGGTAAGGTCGCRGCRGCRGCRGCGRCCGGTTACCTGCAAGCTCAAACCGRCAATCATTCGTGCACRGCTTGGCTCAATATCGGTATCGCCGGGCACGGCCGACGCGCGATCGGGGATGGCGTGCTTGCTCATAAGATCACGGATCAAATCACAGGACGAAGCTGGTATCCGCCACTAACCTTCGAACTCCCTTGTGCTAGCGATGGCCTCATTACTGTCGATGAACCGGAGACCGAATATCGCGAGAACAAGCTCTACGACATGGAGGCAGCCGGCTTTTATGCGACTGCATGTCGATTCACCACTGCCGAGCTTGTGCATTGTTACAAGATCGTTTCAGACAACCTTGTCACACCCAGCGAAGAGGTCAGCGTCAAGACCGTACAAGCCTTGATCGAACAACGGCTGGATACGGTTGACGTACTAGTACAAGCACTGAGGGCGCTTGCGGCGCGCTTAGCCGAGTTTCAGTCGGATCCGGGTGAACTGGCTCGGTTTCTCGAACACTGGCGGTTTACGGTCTCGGAACAACACCAGCTTAGGCGCCTGTTGTTGCATTGGCAGGCCCGTTCACCCAAGACGGTGTGGAGCGCTAAGCTCGCCGCCTTGCCTAACGCCAACGATGCACTGCGTTACCTGCGGCAAGAACTCGACATCTTGCCCATCGAGTTCTCTAAATCATGATCAATACGATCTATATCGAGCGAGAGATTGCGGATCATCCTCGCGTCCGGCAGATCTGCGAGAACTTTAGCGATGCGGTGACGATTATTTGTGAGCGCTACGGCGAGGTATTCAACCCTAAGGCACAGAATTTCAGGCTACAGAAGCGACGTCCGGCCCTTATCTTGGCACGCAAACACGGCGGCACCGTCCTCAAGACGCCCGAGGGTTACGGCATCGGCGGCAACCACAACTATTACTTCTCACACATGCTGAACTGTATCTATGATTGCCGCTATTGTTTTCTGCAAGGCATGTATCGCTCAGCGCACTACGTGCTTTTCGTCAATTACGAAGACTTTGAGACCGCAATTGTATCCAAGATTAGCGAAGCCAACGGCGAAACTATCTGGTTTTTCTCTGGCTATGACTGCGATAGCCTGGCGTTAGAACCGGTCACAGGTTTTGTCGATCATATGTTACCGCTTTTTGCACGCCACCCCAACGCCTTTATCGAACTCCGTACCAAGAGTACACAGGTACGGTCGCTGCTCAGAACAAAACCGTTACCAAACTGTGTCGTCGCCTTTAGCTTTACACCCAAAGAAATATCGGCCGCGCTCGAAAATGGCGTACCCTCGGTGGAGAAACGCATAGACGCCATGGTGCGATTGCAACGCCGGGGATGGCGGCTGGGCCTGCGGTTCGATCCTATGATCTACCACGAACATTATCAGGCCCACTATCGACGGTTGTTCGCCGACCTGTTCCAACGGCTCGATAGCGAAAGCCTGCACTCGGTAACCCTGGGCACCTTCCGTTTGCCGGTACCCTACCACCGTAACATCCTACGGTTGTACCCCGATGAGCCGTTGTTCGCGACGACGCTCGAACCGAGCAATGGTATGGTGTCTTACAAACCGCCGATTAGAGACGAGATGATTGCGTTCTGCGAAGAAGAGTTGCAACGCTATGTTACGCCGGACATCTGCTTCTCCTGCTCAACGTTATGAAATACCGTAGGCTGGGCCGTACTGAGCTCGAGGTCTCCGAGATTGGTTTCGGTGGTTGGGCGCTGGGTGGCGGCGCCTGGGGTAATCAAAAAGACCGGGAGTCACTGGCGGCGTTGGACAGGGCCATCGATCTCGGCATTAACTTTATCGACACCGCCGCCGGTTATGGCAAGGGTCGAAGCGAGCGTGTCATAGCGCGGGCACTCAAGGCGCGCGCCGAAAGAGTCTACGTCGCAACAAAAATCCACCCACTACCTGGGCCATGGCCACCATCGCCTTACTGCGATATCGATGCGCGTTATCCCGCCGATTATCTGCGACAGAAGGTCGAAGAACGACTGGAGAACCTAGACACCGCTTGTGTGGATATCCTACAGCTACACACGTGGACGCGGGCCTGGAACAAAAACCCGCGGGCCTTGGAGACGCTGAAGGAACTACAGGCGGAGGACAAGATCCGCTACATCGGTGTGTCTACACCCGAGCACGATCAGAACTGTGTGATCGATCTTATGCGACAAGGCTATGTCGATGTCGTGCAGCTTATCTACAACATCTTCGAACAAGAGCCAGCGGCCGAACTGCTACCAGCGGCTGAAGAACACAACATCGGGGTAATCGTGCGCGTACCATTTGATGAAGGCGCGCTCACTGGCAAGTTCAGCAAGGACACCACGTTCCCGGAAGACGATTTCCGTGCTAACTACTTCGCCGGCGATCGACTCGCGCGCACGGTCGACAGGGTGGAAAAGATCAAATCCGAAAGCGATACCAATGAGCAAACCATGGTGCAAGTTGCACTCAAATTCATCCTTGCTCAAGGCGCCGTCAGCAGCGTCATCCCTGGCATTCGCAATGTCGCACAGGCCAAGATGAACGTCGGTGTGTCTGATTCGCCCGATCTGTCCAGCGGCCTTATCGCCAAGCTGAGAAAACATGCTTGGCGGCGTAGTTTTTGGTACGCGGGAAAATAATGCGGCTAGTCGCTTACATCCAAATCAGAGTTAAAGTACATCCTTGCGCTCTTAGGCAAGAAACCACAAGAGATTATTAGGTTCGGCGAGAACGTGGCCAAGGAAAAGGGCCTGTCTGCCAGTGATGCGCGAACCGAGGATGAGTGGTTGGAGATGATGGTAGATAGCCCCATGCTGATAGCGCGTCCTACCGTGGTAACCGATCATAAGGCTGTTATCGGTCGGCCGCCGGAAACTATATTGTCGATCATTTAGCTACCTGAAACATACTGGAGAATGCGATGGCCGCTTATGTCCTAGTCGATGTTATGGTCAACGATTCGGATCGATATGAGGAATACAAAAAGCTTGCGCCGCCCGCCATTGCTGCCTACGGCGGCAAATACCTGGCGCGCGGCGGGCGAACCGAGGTGCTCGAGGGCGACTGGCCGCTAGATAGGTTCGTAATATTGGAATTCGAAAGTGTTGAGAGGGCCAAGCAATGGCACGAATCGCCGGCGTATCGCCAGGCCCGCACATTGCGCCACGAAACCGCCTCCACGAAAATGGTGGTGGTTGAGGGTCTCTAGGCCGGTTCACCACGCCGAGCCACCGATAACTCTTAACCCTGTCACCTCTAACGGGCGCTCGATGTAGGCAAATATACTGTCATCCAAATTGCCTACTCTGACCATCTTTAGTATCACCTTCTTTTCCTCGGACTCAGCCGCGCGCAAATAGGTCAATAGCTCTTCGAGCGTTTGTACTGGTTGATTGTCCACTGCCAACAACAGATCCATGGCTCGCAGTTTTTCGCCATCGCCGATGGACCCCGGTTCCACGTAATGCACCATCAGCGCTGGGCGCCCGTCGACAAAGTCACGTGAATCGCGCCATGGGTTCCCTGAAAACAAGACACCCGAAACAAGCACGCCGGTTCGCTCGGCCACGAGTATTGCTGATGCGAGCCGCCCGTAAACGACGATATCTTCATCGCCCCTGGTCACTTCTAGCTCGATATCATCCAAGCGGCCACGCAACGCATGGATGAATTGTCCACGGTTCTGGATCTCACCATCGGTACCGCCGACCCGCCGCACGATATCGCCTTCTTGAAGATCAAGCCCATGGTGTTTTCCGAAGACCTTGGCAACAGCAAGTTCGTTATTCTCGTCAAGGTCCAAATAGAAAAAGAACGGTAACTCGGGCGGAGAAGGATCGTGGCCTTGTCGCAGCAAAGTAAGAATACGACAAGCGTGACCCATAGGCACGGCGAAGTTGGTGTTTTGACTACTTCGTCGTGACGCGGTGTTCACGCCTACGACTTTGCCGGTCCGTAGGCTGATGAGTGGACCACCGGAATTGCCAGGATTGATCGGCGCATCGGTTTGCAACATCTCTGCCATGCCAGTGAACTTGGACGTGATCCCCGAGATAATGCCGCGCGTACCGGTGAACGATAGATCCCAGGGATGGCCGAAGGCGCCCACCGTATGGCCAACTGCGGGCGCCTCCTCGCAATCTAAGTTCGCGGCTACGATGTCTTTCGTCGCCGGTCTATCCACCATTTCCAAAATTGCGATGTCTATGTAGGGATCGACATAGAGCTTGCGTGCTACATAGTAGTCGCCATCGAGAAGCGCGACTTTCACCTGTGAAGGCGAACGCGCCACCACATGGGCATTGGTCATGACCCAGCCACGATCGGCATCGACAACAAAACCGGCACCGATGGTGGTGCCTTTCCTATCGCCGTAGAAAGGCAGCTCGACCCTCGTAACAACCTTGGCCGTGTATTGCCGGGCTTGCTCAAACGCCTGCTCATCCTGGCCGGCGTAGGCGTAGGTCATGAGCGACACGCAAACCAAAGACACAATAATTCTGTATGTCGACCGACCTTGTTCTATGTGGCTAGCTTGCATAGTTCGTCTCGGGACCAAGCGACTGAAAATCCAGTGCAAAATATACGCCACATGCCGCAGCTATTCACCGATGTGCAACAGAACACGACGCCTAGCCGCACCATGGCGGTGTTCCCAAACATAGACGCCCTGCCAAGTGCCTAGCCCCAAGCGCCCGTCGCTAATCGGCACCGACAAGCTGGTTGTAGTCAGCGCGGATTTGATGTGCGCTGGCATATCGTCTGGCCCTTCCGCATTGTGCGTGTATAGTGAGTCATCCTCCGGCACCAATCGATTGAGCCAGCGCTCGAGGTCGTGCTTGGCAGAAGCATCGGCGTTTTCCTGAATCATCAGACTGGCGGACGTATGTTGAATGAACAACGTGCACAATCCGTCTATCACGCCCGAGTCGCGTACCGCTGCCTGCACCTCAGACGTAAATTCGTGCAGGCCCTGGCCGCTCACCGCTATTGTGAGTTGTTTAATCATTGCGCCTTAACAGGCCCGTCTCATATGGGCGACTTTACCTGGGCCAGGTCAGGTTCACCGCAGCGACGTAGTATCTCGCGACGGGCGGCATCACGTAAGGCTACAGCCGCGGACCAGTCGCGCCCCTGGGGACTGATGGGCTCACCGACAATTACGCTGACACCGCCGCGACGCACAAACCACTGATGACAACGGAGCTTGTTGCGTGTACCGCGTAAGGTTACTGTGACGATCGGTACGCCGGCTTCCGCCGCCGCCACGAACGCACCCATGCGAAAAGGAAGCAAGCCGGGTGTGCGTACAAACGTACCTTCCGCAAAGAAGATAAGTGAATGCCCTTGCCGTAACGAGTGCGCGGTTCGCCGAGCATCATCGATGCCACGTTGCTTATCGAAACGCTCGACATATTCCACGCCGAGGCGACGAAGCAGGATTCGCGAAACAAAATTATCGTCTAGTTCACGTTTGGCGACGTACTTAAACGCGCGCGGCAAAGCCGTGCTCAAGACCAGACCATCTAGATAACTAGCATGATTAGCGACGATCACGCATGGAGATGATGGTAGGTTCTTCAGGCCTTCAATTCGGAACGGTGTTCCCGAAAGTCGCAGCAACAAACGGCCAGTACCACGGAGCACGGCCCAGCACCATCTAGGCCGCGGCGATACGGCAATGCACAGCCAGGTCACCGGTGCCACCACCGCAAAGATAGCCCACGTGTAAACCATGTACAGAAGATCTGTAAGGAGGCGACCCGATCGGTACAACTGTGGCCGCAAGCCGGCTGCAGCAAATCGTACGAGCTGCCACCATGGGGCATGCCGGCGTGCACCGAGCTTGCCGCTTTGATAGAGATCACGACTCGCGGCACGACGCAGCTTTCCACTTGATGTCTTTAGCACGGTATACGGTACCGCCAGCACAATGTCATCCGGCGGCGTGCCGACTAAATCAACCGCAAGGACAGTAATTCGTGCATGCAGCTCATCACGCGCGCTGGCGTCGGTTTGCTGGGTTTCCGCCAACACCACCAAGCTCTCGGTACCAGCAACCATACCGGTCGCCGCGAATACTGCGACACAACCACGTCGTATGCCGGGGATGTGGCCGATGGCCTCTTCCAATTCTTGAGGATAGATATTGCGTCCGGCACGAATGATGACGTCCTTGACGCGCCCGGTGATAAAGACCTCACCGTCCGCCACATAGGCGAGGTCGCCAGATTCCAACCAGTCACCGTCGAACAAGCGATTGCTCGCCTCCGGGTTGCGATAGTAACCGCTTGTGGCGGAGGGCCCACGGAACTGTAAGCGCCCCTCTTGTCGGTCCACCACTTCGAGACCGGCTGCATCGACAATGCGTATCTCGTGCCCGGGAAGTGTCTGACCGCAGCCGACGAATCGTAACGTTTGTGTTTCGGTATTGTCGGTGGGAATCGCCCTACCCTCACGCCTAAACGTCTCGCGATCGACGCGGTTGATAATCGGTCCTCGCCCCATTGGCGGAAAGGCCAGGCCGACCGAACCCTCGGCCAACCCATAAACCGGGCAGAGCGCCTCTTCACGAAAACCATAGCGAGCAAAACGTTTTGCGAAAGCAATCAGCGTGTCGGGGCTGACAGGCTCGGCACCGTTAGCAGCCATCCGCCATGAACTCAGATCAAGACCCTCGATGTCTTGCTCATCGATTTTGCTCAAACATAGTTCATAGGCAAAGTTTGGTGCCGCAGACAGCGTGGCGCGGTGTCGATGTATCGCCCACAGCCAGCGGGCCGGGCGCCCGAGGAAATTCAGTGGTGGTATCAACACCAATGGCATCGCGTGATAGAGGCTACCGAGCCAGGCGCCGATCAGCCCCATGTCGT
>LXTK01000261.1 GCA_001643475.1 Proteobacteria bacterium SPGG2
TCTTCAGGTCAATCGCTGGAATCAGAAGCATCGGCGGGCGGTCCTTATCAATGTGCCTCATCCCAATTCTTGCCTACTCCCACGTCCACCTTCAAGGGCACGCTGAGCTCGGCCGCCGCCTCCATCTGTGCCACGACCACGGCCTGCAGATCCGCGATCGCGTCCTCGGCCACTTCGAAAACCAGCTCGTCGTGCACCTGCATGATCATGCGCGCCGCGGCTCCGCTTTCTTCGAGCCATCGGTGCAGTGTAATCATGGCGCGTTTGATGATGTCCGCCGCGGTACCCTGCATGGGCGCATTAATGGCAGCGCGCTCCGCATATTGTCGGCGCGCGTGGTTACTGGCATTGATGTCTTGTGCGTAGAGCCGTCGACCGAATACCGTTTCGACGAAACCCTGTTCACGCGCTTGCACCCGCGTTCGGTCCATAAAGTCTTTGACGCCCGGGTAGCGCGTGAAGTAAAGATTGACGTACTCCTGCGCGGTCGTGCGATCGATCTTTAGTTGACGTCCCAATCCGAACGCGGACATACCGTAGATCAGACCGAAATTGATCGCCTTAGCATTACGTCGCTGCTCATCGGTAACAGAATCGAGCTCAACGTTGAAAACCTCGGCGGCAGTGGCGCGATGCACATCGGTGCCTTGGGCGAAGGCCTGTTGCAAACCGACATCGCCGGAGAGGTGCGCCACAATGCGTAGCTCGATCTGAGAATAATCAGCCGATAGCATGGTAAAGCCCTTATCACAGATAAATGCCTGGCGGATGCGCCGCCCTTCAGCCGTGCGCACAGGAATGTTTTGCAAGTTAGGATCGCTAGAGGATAGACGACCGGTCGCGGCCACCGCCTGATGATAGCTAGTGTGAACCCGGCCGGTGTCGGCATTGATCATCTCCGGTAACTTGTCCGTGTAAGTGGATCTCAGCTTGCTCATGCTGCGATGTTCGAGAATAAGTCTGGGCAGGGGGTAGTCTTCAGCCAACTCTTGCAGCACATCTTCAGCCGTCGATGGTTGACCCTTGGGGGTCTTTTTTAGCACAGGTAAACCGAGCTTTTGGTAAAGGATTTCCTGGATCTGTTTTGGCGAATCCAAATTAAAGGGCTGTCCAGCAACATCGTGGGCTTCCTGTTCGAGCTCTAACATACGCTGCCCGAGCTCACCGCCTTGACGCCGCAACATGTCGGCATCGATCTTTACGCCGGTGCGCTGCATAGTCACTAAAACCGATACCAATGGCATCTCAATCTCTTGGAAAAGTTTTTCAAGCGACGATATCTGCTGCAGCTTCGGCCACAGCGATTCGTGTAGTCGTAACGTTACATCGGCATCTTCGGCCGCGTAGGGCGCGGCCTGCTCGATACCGACCTCGCTGAAATTGATTTGACCTTTACCCTTGCCAGCAACATCCTCATATTTGAGTGTTTTGTAGCCAAGGTATTTCAATGCGAGACTATCCATATCGTGGCGCGAGGCAGTGCTGTTAAGCACATACGACTCGAGCATGGTGTCGTAATCAACGCCTGCAAGGTCGATACCGTAGCGGGCAAATATGATCATGTCGTACTTGGGATTCTGGCCGACCTTAATCTGGCGAGGGTCCTCGAGAAGTGGTTTCAGTTTGTTTAACACAAGCGCGCGATCTAGTTGCTGGGGGGCGCCGGGATAGACGTGGCCAAGTGGTACATAGGCACCGCTACCCACCGTGTCGGTGAAAGAAATGCCTACAAGTTCGGCAGTCATAGCATCGAGACTCGTAGTCTCAGTGTCAATAGCAAATAACTTGCTCGCCTTTAGTCGTTTGATCCACGCGTCTAGACTACCTTCATCTAATACCGTGTCATATTGGCCAGCCGCCTTGGTGGCGGTCTGTGGCTGTTCTGCGCCGCCTAGTTCCGCCAACCAATTCTTGAACTCTAACTCGGCGAAGATCTTTCTTAGTTCTGTTTCACCTTGAGGTTGCCGCTTAAGGTCGGTCGGTTTGTGATCGAGCGCTACATCACACTTGATGGTAGTGAGCCTTCGAGACAGTGGAAGTTGCTCGAGCGATGCCCGCAGATTCTCTCCAATTTTGCCACCGACAGCATCAGCATTAGCGATAATCTCATCGAGCGAGCCATATTCTTCTAACCACTTGGCGGCAGTCTTGGGGCCAACCTTGGGAACGCCGGGGACGTTATCCACCGTATCGCCGATAAGGGCGAGATAATCGATGATGCGTTCGGGGGGTACGCCGAACTTCTGCTTTACGCCCGCACTATCTAATTGAGCATCGTTCATCGTATTGATTAGGGTCACATGCTCGTTGACCAACTGCGCCATATCCTTGTCACCAGTGGAGATTAATGTATCGAGTCCAGCATCGGTCGCCTGTGCCGCCAAGGTGCCAATAACGTCATCGGCCTCGACGCCTTCTACTATAAATAGTGGTAACCCCATAGCACGGACAATGTCGAAAACAGGCTTGACCTGTGCCCTGAGCTCGTCGGGCATAGCCGGTCGATTGGCCTTGTACTCCGGAAATAATTCGTCGCGAAAAGTCTTGCCCTTGGCATCGAATACCACCGCCACATAAGCAGGGTCATAGTCGACTAACAGTTTGCGCAACATGTTAGCGGTGCCATACACCGCGCCAGTAGGATCGCCACGCGAATTCGTGAACTGTGGCATGGCATGGTAGGCACGGTACAGATAGGACGAACCATCGACCAGCATCAGTAGCTTGTTTCTTGGCGTAGTCTTATCGTTCATAGAATAAACTCGGAAGTGTCAGTCCCGCGCGCGTCCGCCCGGGTACCCTTATTATGCCCTGATCCAGCCTTGAGAGCGGCAACCACAACACGGGTTATTAATGCCACTATACCGTTAGCGAAGCTCATGAGGTCATTGGAATCACTATCGATGCGCTACCTTCATTCTTGCCATGGTGTTTACCGTAGGATTCGCCGCGATGGCGCATCCGAACTAGACGAAGACAATCCCATAAAAGCTTCGGTCATTTTCTATTCGCAGAGTTACGCGATCGAGCGAATTCAGACATGGTGCGTTAGAGTCCACCCCGAGTCGGCTGATCCTATTCAAGAGGCTCTCGACGAATAGGATGCAGCCCTCGCCCACACAACCGGGCCCAAGAAATCGACGACTATTCAGCCCGCCATCGCCCCTTTTTACGACAAGCTTCGAGCTCACGCCCTAACGGCATGACCGGCAACATCAAGATTCGTCGCGTTTAAACGTTAGCATTTGTCGATATAATCACGGCTATGGTTATGCAGGTATACATCGGCGAAAATCTTGCCCGCTACGGTTTCGGTGAGGGCATCCATTTGGTCCGGATCGCATGGATGCGTTTTGGCGTGAAGCCGTCAAACGGGGGCTCGATAAGCGTGCTCGCGTTGCCATCCCCGCCAGTTGCTCGCAAGAAGAGATCCTTCAATTTCACACCCGGGAATATGTCGATCGAGTAAAACAACAGTCGATCACCGGTAGCGGCTATTTGGACTACGGCGACACACCGGCCTTCAAGGGCGTATTCGAAGCGACTTCCTACGTTGTTGGTTCCGGCTTGAATAGCTTGGTTCACATCATGTCAGGTGATAGCCCACGCATTTTCGTACCCATCGCAGGGTTACATCATGCGCGTAGGGATTCGGCAGCAGGATTTTGTGTGTTCAACGACCCCGGGGTGTTGATCGAAGCGCTACGTGGCCAATATGGGTTGAAGCGGGTGGCCTACGTAGATATCGACGCCCATCATGGTGATGGGGTGTTCTATGCCTTTGAGGAAGATCCCGATCTCATCTTCGCCGATATTCATGAAGACGGACGCTTTCTTTACCCTGGGACCGGTTTCGCGCATGAAACCGGCAAGGGTGCAGCCAAAGATACCAAGTTGAACATCCCCATGATGCCGGGAGCCGATGATGAAGCGTTCCATCGGGTGTGGCCACAACTCGAGGAATTCGTGCGTGCCGCCAAACCGGAAATCATCTTATTACAGGCCGGTGCCGATAGCATCAAGGGTGACCCCATCACGCATATGCAGTTCACACCGGCTGCCCATGGTCATGCCGCTAAACGTCTATGCGCTATCGCTGATGAATTCTGTCAGGGTAGGATTATCGCTATGGGCGGTGGTGGCTACAACCGTACCAACTTGGGATTGGCATGGAGCGCGGTGGTAGAAGCAATGCTTGAGTGATCAAGCCAGCGGCTTCAACCAGCAACTACCGAATTGCGCCCTAATTCCTTGGCTCGGTAAAGCGCACGATCGGCGCGTGATACGAGCTGCTCTAGGTCCTCGCCCTTCTCGAAGAGTACAGCACCGATACTTATCGTCAGCTTCACCTTTTGGTTGCCGATATCGAATTCGCTTTCACTGACTTGCTGACGGATGCGCTCGGTAAGCGTAGACGTTTCCTCAAGCCCAGTTTCGGACATCACCAGCAAGAATTCTTCACCACCGTAGCGACCGATTTTGTCTGGTAGACGTAACGCCTCGGTTAGGATGGCAGCGACACCCTGTAATACACGATCACCCGCCTTGTGGCCGTGCGTATCATTCACTTCCTTAAAGTAGTCGACATCGACCATGGCCACTGACAATGGATGCCCGTAGCGTTCCGCATGCGCCATGGCTTCGAGCACGCTGATCGTAATACCACGGCGATTGCGCGTGCCGGTAAGGAAGTCGGTGATTGCCTGCTCGCCGAGTTCATTCGCACGGCGCTCGGCAAACTGGCGTATGTCGTATTCACGCTTAATCGGCGCCGCCACCAACCAATAGATCGGTGGCGCGATAAGCACCGACAGCACCCCGGCGTCGACTAGCATGAGACCAATGGAATGTCTTATGTAGCCAAGATACATGAGTACCGACATGATAAGGAGCTCGGCACAAAAGGTGACAGCGACGATAGCGAGCATCGCCCGTGCGGCAGAGATCACCCCAGTATTGGCCTTCACGCCATGGGCCTCCAAAGCAGTCGAGTGCACCGGATACTGTCATAACCATCTGACAGATATACCTTATCTCAATATATATAGCCTATCGGCGATATTTGAGTCAAAAAATGTGGGCAACTTAAGGTACTGCGGCGGCTAAATCTGCTGCAGATTCGCATATGCCAAGACCAACCATTTGCTACCCGCTGCCTGGAAATTGACTTGCACCTGCGCGTGCACACCTTGGCCCTCATAGCTCATTACAACGCCTTCACCAAACTTTTGATGTCGAACCCGCTGGCCCAATTTCATGCCGACTGCTTCCGGTGACCCAACCGGGACCGACCTCGCCGTTCGCCACGGACGCCCTAACTGCGGCTGGGCACGGACCTCGTCGATCAGTTCCGGCGGCACCTCTCCAAGAAAGCGTGACGGGCTCGTGTAGTGCTCGGACCCATGCAACCGTCGCACCTCCGCATAGGTCAAGTAAAGCCGTTGCATTGCGCGGGTCATGCCTACATAGCAAAGCCTACGTTCCTCTTCGAGCCGTCCAGTTTCTTCGAGCGAACGTTGGTGCGGAAACAGGCCCTCCTCGAGGCCGGTCAGGAATACAATTGGGAACTCCAACCCTTTCGCCGAGTGCAGGCTCATCAATTGGACGCAGTCTTCCCACTCGCTGGCCTGGCTTTCGCCAGCCTCTAAGGCGGCGTGGGCTAAGAATGCAGACAGGGGATCCATATCGTCGGCATCTTCGTAATCGAAATGACGTGCGGCCGACACAAGCTCCTCGAGATTCTCCACCCGTGATTCAGCCCGTTCACCCTTTTCCTTGCGATAGTGATCCAACAGGCCGCTGTGTTGCAGTACATGCTCGATCAGTTCTCCGAGTTCGAAACCATCTGTATCTTCGGCGAGTCGGTCGATGAGTGTTAAGAACGACGCGATCGCGTTGATGTTACGCGCTGGTAGCTGGCGCGTCGCAACCAATTGTTTTGCTGCTTCCCATAGCGAGACATCGTCAGCGCGAGCAAACTCGCGTACCGCCTCGAGTGATCGGTTGCCGACTCCGCGTGTCGGAACATTAACAACACGCTCAAAGGAAGGGTCGTCGTGGCGACTAGCGACGACACGCAGATAGGCCAGCGCATCTTTGATTTCGGCGCGTTCGAAGAATCGCAAGCCGCCATAGACACGGTAGGGGACATTGGCAGCCAGTAACACTTCTTCGAACACTCGGGATTGTGCATTGGAACGATAAAGAATGGCCGTCTCGTCCCGACGGTTACCTCTTTCTACCCATTCACGTATGCGACCGATCACGAACCGCGCTTCGTCGAATTCGTTGAACGCAGTGCATAAAGATATACGCTCTCCTTGTTTGCCTTGGGTCCACAGGTTTTTTCCGAGCCGCCCCTTGTTGTGGTTAATGACAGCATTGGCGGCGCTCAGAATGGTCTCGGTTGATCGATAGTTCTGCTCCATACGGATCAGTCGCGCACCTGGAAAGTCGCGCTCAAATGACAACATGTTCTCYACGCGCGCGCCGCGCCAGCCRTATATCGATTGATCATCATCGCCGACGCCAAAGAGATTATTATGAGCGCCAGCGAAAAGCCTGAGCCACTCGTACTGTATGGCATTCGTATCCTGCAGCTCATCCACTAACACATGCCGGAAGCGCGCTTGGTAGTGGTCACGCATGGTTTCACTTTTGCGCAACAACTCGATCACGCGCAAAAGAATCTCGGCAAAATCGACAAGCCCCGATTTCTGGCAGGTTTCTTCGTAGGCCCTGTATACCCGCACCTGTTGGCGCAATTGACGATCTTCGATGTTGCCAAACTGCTGAGGACGTCGGCCTTCCTCCTTTTGTGCATTGATAAACCATTGCAGGCGACGTGGCGGCCAGTAGGCCTCATCGAGCTCTAAATTCTTTAGCACCCGTTTGATCAGACGGTACTGGTCTTCGCTATCGAGAATCTGGAATGACTGCGGAAGGCCTGCCTCGCGCCAATGTGCGCGCAGTAAACGATGCGATAATCCATGGAAAGTGCCAATCCACAGTCCCTTGGCCGGATATTGCAACAACTGCTCGATGCGTCTACGCATTTCCTGCGCTGCCTTATTGGTGAAGGTCACGGCCAGGATTGCATGTAGAGAGACATTCTCTACGCCCACCAGCCAGGCCACGCGATGGGTGAGCACGCGTGTTTTGCCGCTACCGGCGCCAGCCAATACCAATAAGGGTCCCGGTGGGGCGGCTACGGCTTCACGTTGCTCGGCATTGAGTGCATCCAGAATATCGGTGACATCCATACCGCGATAATAACAATTACCGCATAGATTCGTCAGGGATGGCGCCGGAGTCGGGGTTGGAGCCAAAGAGATGACATACTGTTACCTCCGACAGGTGAACGCCTTAGCTGTCCAGAGACAATCACCAAGAAACGACTACGATGACAACCACCCAAAACAAAGAAAATGGCCCCTTACTTCTGAAGCGAGGGATCATCTATCTGATACTGTGGTTAATATTCCTTTGGCAGATGTGGCCGAAGTTTACGAGCTTTCTCGACGCCGGGGTAATCAACGTCTTCAACCAACAATTACAAGGCAACTATGCGATTATTGCCTTGATTGTTCTGGTTCTGATATGTGTAGCGCTGTGCGCGATCGGACTTAAGGACATCTTTGTCTACGTCAAAGGCAGGCCTGAAGATAATGGCGATGACAACTAGGCCAAACTCTACAACACCCGGTCGTTCCTGATGTAGCTGCCATCATGCGAAACATTTTGGGGAAATGTCACTGCGGAAACATCGAGTATGCGTTTCTGTGGCCAGAGTCAGGCAACGACATCCCAGTGCGCGCATGCAGTTGTACGTTTTGTCGCAAGCACAACGGCGTCTATGCATCCCACCCTCAGGGATAGCTCAAAGCACGTGCCTCTGATCAGTCGCGCGTCAACAAATATGCCTTTGGCACGAAGACGGCAGAGTTCTACATCTGTGCAGGTTGTGGCGTGGTACCATTTGTCACCAGCAAAATTCAAGGAAAAACGTACGCGGTGGTAAACATCAACACGTTCGAACATGTGAATCCAGAAGATCTCGTGTCGTCGGTCACTGACTTTGATGGCGAGAGTATCGATGGGCGATTACAACGGCGAGCGCGTAATTGGATACCGCAAGTTACTATCAAATAACGACTGGGCAAACGTGGAACACAGCATGATAACCGGCAGCTGCCATTGTCAAGGCGTGAACTACGAAATCGCGGCTGAAATTCGGGGCTTCCAGCACTGTCATTGTCATACCTGTAGGAATATTCACGGCACCGTTTACGGCTCAGGCGCCGTCACTTCCCGAGATGGTTTCCGTATCGTTAGCGGCAATGACAAGATAAGTGAATACGAGTCTTCGCCGGCAAGAAACGCTGTTTTTGTTCGAACTGTGGTTCGCATATCTACGCCTACATGGCCGCGAAACCCGACATTGTCGTGCTCGGGATGGGCACGCTGGACGAAGATCCCAAGGTCAGGCCGATCCGTCATATCTGGATGAGTCATAGGGCCCCTTGGTACGAGGTACTCGACGACCTGCCAACGCACGACGAAATGCCAGCCTGATAATGAACGCTGAGCTGGCCGCGAAGACAGAAAGGCAGTGGCTTCGTATTTGCGTACTCGCGACCAAATAAGATCGCAAGATCGATGTATGAATCATTGGGGTTTAAAGGGCATGAGATTCAGTTGGAGAAAGAACTCGGCGAACAATCTACGTTAGACGAAGGAGGGGAAGGTGCTTGAAGGTGGATGTCTGTGTGGGCGAGTTCGTTATCAAGTCGACAGTTTGGATGACGATGTCTCGCATTGCCATTGTTCCATGTGCCGCAAAGCGCATGGGGCTGCGTTTGGCACCTATGCCGCCGTGAAGCCAGGGGGATTCCGTTGGTTGCAGGGCGAAACGCTGGTAAAGGAATATGCTTCCACACCCCAGGTGACGCGGACGTTTGGTGGCCATTGTGGCACAACATTGCAATTTATCGTCGAGGGTGAGACACGCAAGATCGACGTGGCTTTGGGCACACTTGATGGCGACCCCGGCATTCGTCCACGCTATCACATCTTCACAGACTCCAAGGCGCCGTGGTTTGAGATCACGGATAATCTGCTGCAGTACAAAACCCGGCCATGATTTCTGTGCTATCTATCAGGCTGCTGAAAAAACTATTTTCAGCAGCCTGATAGAGCGGTGCATGGAAGCACCACACATTTTTCAAACACCCGAAGTGTTTGAAAAATGGAGCAAAACAAAAACCGCGCTTTTGCTTTGCGAGCTGAAAAAGGCCATGGAGGGACTTTTTCAGCATCTTCCTAGTCTACGGGTCTTGATGTAATGCCGATCAAATCTATCGATCGTTCACAAGTTGGCTTATGCTGGCAGGAGGTCTCGGGCTACCGGTGTTGGCGACATTCGAGCATCCAGTCGATGAGAAAGGCGCACTTCCGGCGAGACTCGAGCGCGTGTTCCCGGTACACGGCCAACGACTCTCTAAACATGCGTTCGACTGCTGTCGCGAACCGGCGATTAGGAACACCATCAAGAAAACAGCTATTAAGCAACTCGCCGGCGCAGAAACAGATGTATGCGTGTTGCAGTCAGTCATTGGGTTGCTGAGAATGGGACTGGAAATCTTCTCGCTCGAAGATTGTGTCTTTACTTCAGAACCCGACCCGCGACCCGCCTTGGAACGCATGTACCGCTCGGGAGCTATCCCTTGCACTTTCAAGACACTTTATTATGAGTTGATGGCCGGGGTTGGCGAGGTATCACAGATCGATCGGAAGAGATTGTTGCCAAGCGACTTCATGTGGCCAGAGGCATTACCGCCGCGTTGCCCTAAACCAGCGACGGAAGAGCGATAACAACGATCTGCGTGGCATTCAAGGGCCGTCGACGACGAGCTCTATTAAAAAGGGCAAGGGCTGGTGTATTCTGCGGTCCAGCCCGAGTAGGGCTTAGGTTCCCGGCGATACGACGCCATGTCCAGTCACGACAAACCAGCGCCGCAGAGTTTGCTATCACCACGCTCTGTCGATGAATTTCTGCCCGACTATTAGCCGGACAAAGCACCGTATTTTGCCGTTGACGGCGATCCCGCACGACTACCAGAATTACCGCATGCGAAAGAGCTAACCACGTTCGATTCGCTGGCGCACATCAATCAGCGGACTGCGCAGGATACGCCATTTTACGCGCGGGATTTACAAGCTCAGTTTCCGGAAATCGCTTTCGACAAGATCAAACAGTTGCTGGAGAACTGTGCGCGCTGTAGATTAATGACGCTGCTTTGCTTGCCATCGATTAACAACAATAAAAACTAATTCGCTTACTCCACCGTAACTGATTTGGCGAGGTTCCGTGGTTGGTCGACATCGGTGCCCTTTACAATCGCCACGTGGTAGGCGAGCAATTGTAGGGGTACGACATAGAGGATCGGCGCCGTGAACTCTCCCGTGGCGGGCAGATGAACAATTGTCGTTCCTTCATCTGAACTAACACCAGTCGCGGCTTCAGAGAAAACCAGCAATTCACCACCACGCGCGCGAACTTCTTGTAAGTTGGATTTCAGCTTTTCCAATAACTCGTCGTTGGGCGCCACTGCTACTACTGGCATGTCGGCATCAACCAATGCAAGAGGGCCATGCTTGAGTTCACCGGCAGCGTAGGCCTCGGCATGGATATAGGAGAGTTCCTTTAGCTTGAGGGCACCTTCGAGCGCGATCGGGAACTGTATACCCCTTCCCAAAAACAGTGAGTGCTGTTTATTCACAAAACGTCCGGCTAAGTCTTTTATGGTATCGTTCAACTCCAGCACTTTCTTGATACGACCTGGCAGCTGTTCCAATTCTGCGACCAGCGCTGCTTCTTGATTTGTGCTGAGGCCGTGACGACGTGCCAGCGCGATTACCAGTAGTAACAACGAGCTTAATTGCGTCGTAAAGGCCTTGGTCGACGCAACGCCGATCTCGGGTCCTGCCCGCGTGAGCAATACCAGTTCCGAATCCCGCACTAAGGAGCTTTCCGGGACGTTGCAAATCGCCAATGAGTGGCCGAATCCTAACGACCTGGCGTATTGCAGGGCCTCGAGCGTGTCACGGGTTTCGCCGGATTGTGAAATCGTTACCACCAGGGTGTTGGGCCTCACCGCATGTTTGCGATAACGAAACTCGCTCGCGATCTCCACCGCACAGGGCAAGCCGGCCAAAGTTTCCAACCAATACCGAGCAACCAG
>LXTK01000092.1 GCA_001643475.1 Proteobacteria bacterium SPGG2
CAGCTCTGGCTTTGGAAGGCACCGGATCAATGGGTGCTAAACTTCCCCACCAAAAAGCAATGGCGTAAGCCGTCCAAACTGTCTTACATCGAGGCTGGACTACAGAAATTGGCTGATCCAAGTCTGCTGCCTATACGAAAACTGATCGCCGGTGAGATCACTGCGCTTCAGAGGCTCGACCGCGCCGATATCCCCGGTATAGCACTGCGATTAGGCAGCATGGCAAATACTCTCGAGCAGCTGCCGCTACACGTGGAAAGAAGATTTGCTACCGCAGCGCCCGTCACAGGCGTCGCAACAACAGAATCAACCAGCCTCGACACCCTGCAACAGATGTGGCGAGATTTCTTAGGCCTCATTCGCATACGAAAGACTACCGAGGGCCAAAAACCACTGTTGCCACCCGAGCAGGATTATTTTCTGCGCGAGAATCTGCGATTAATGTTATATGGCGCACAACTGGCGATGCTACAGGGAGACACGGGCACTTACACGCAAAACTTAAAGTCTGCTCGTCGCTGGATAGGCGATTATTTCGATACCGAGACACAGGTCGTCACAAATATGCAAGAAGAACTGCAAGCGCTACTCGATGAGAAGATCGTCGTAGAATTACCCGATGTGTCGGCTTCGCTCGGAGCGCTGCGGGACATTGCAAGTAAGAAATTGGCACCTTAGATCCTGGATAGCGGGTGAAAACACTAATCTTCTTGGTTGTCGTTTTGGTCATCGCAATCGCGGTAACTATGTTTGCCGAGGGTGATCCCGGTTATGTGTTGATCGCACGATCGCCATGGAGCATAGAGATGTCGTTGTTGGTGTTCGTGCCTTTGCTGATCTTTGGGTTTGGCGCGCTCTACGCACTTGGGCGATTGATACGTCGCCTTTGGCTGATTCCGCAAAGCATGGCCGGCTGGCGATTGAATCGCAGTACAAAGAAGGCGCGCGCTTCGCTAACGCAAGGACTATTACTTCTGGCGGAGGGTAATTGGGTCAAGGCGCAGAATCAGCTAATAACAGGCCTACCACACAGCGACGGCCCGATCATAAATTATCTCGGCGCAGCTTGTGCGAGTCAGGCCTTAGGAGACACGGAAAAGCGCGACGAGTATGTAGGTGCGGCGCAGAAGGCGTCCCCTCAAAACAGCTTCGCGATCGCCATGACTCAGGCTCATCTTTACTCCTGGACCCAGCAACACGAACAAGCACTGGCGACTTTAACTGAATTACGGACGCAGCAACCGAAACACAACTATATTCTTAGATTGTTGGTTCAAACGTATCGCGCTTTGAACGATTGGGCGAGCTTGGCCGAACTTTTGCCTGATTTGCGACGATTCAAGGTGCTAGGGTCGGATGCGATTGATGCGTTGGAGCTGCAGGCACACCGCGAATTACTTATGATGTCGTTACCATCGGGTTCGCTTGAAGTACTAAATCGTGCCTGGCAAGCGGTGCCCAAAACGTTGCGACGTTACCCCAAGCTAATTGCGATCTACTGCGATCACCTCATCAAACAAGATAAGATGAATGAGGCTGAGTCTTTGTTGCGAGAGGCGATAGTCCGTGAATCAGATGAAGAGTTATTAGAGCTCTATGGACGAGCTCACAGCGACGACATCGCCAAACAATTAGAGACAGCTGAGAACTGGTTGGTTTCACAACCGGAAGATCCACAGCTTTTGTTGACAGTCGGCCGGCTTTCCGTCTGTAACGAGTTGTGGGGCAAAGCGCGAAGCTATCTTGAATCCTCGATTAAGCGGCAACCAACGGCGCATACTTATCAGGAATTAGGGGCTTTGATGGAACGTTTAGGCGAACCCGAGAAAGCGCTCGATTACTATCGACGCGGGCTTGAAGCGCTATCGACGATAACCCCTATCATAGCACTAACAGACGTCAAACCGGCAGCGCGAAGGCTTACGGGTACCGACTAGTGGCTGAACTCAAACGAATCGAAATAGAAACGATCGTCGGCTAGTCCATGCTTGAAGAACGCGTCTCTACCCGCCTCGATCATAGGCGGTGGGCCGCTGGCGTACACTTCGAACCCGCTTAGGTCCGGATAATCCGCTGATAGTACTTCGTGCACCCAGCCGGTGCGCCCTTGCCAATCGTCTTCGGGTTGCGGTTCGGACAGCACCGGCGTGTAGCGAAAGTTCTCATACTGTTGATCCCAAGATAGCGCCAGTTCATGCAGATAAAGATCGCGCTCGCACCGCGCACCCCAAAACAAATGCATGGGTCGGGTCTCACCTTTAGCGAAGGCGTGCTCCACGATGCTCTTTATGGGTGCAAATCCAGTACCCCCCGCCATAAATAGGATCGGCAAATTGGAGTCGTCGCGTAGGAAGAAAATACCGAAAGGCCCCTGCAAACGCAGTAGGTCACGCTCTTTCATTTCACCAAAGACATGACCGGTAAATTGACCGCCAGGCACGTGACGAACATGAAGCTGCAGGAACTCATCATCATGCGGCGGATTAGCGAGTGAGAAACTACGTCGACGCCCATCGCGCAATAGGATATCGATGTACTGTCCGGCTAAGAACTGCAAGCGTTGCGTCTGTGGTAATTTCAGGTATACCGCCATCACATCGTGCGCCAGATGCTCGATACGCATGACCCGCCCCGGCAGTATCTTGATGGCAATGCCTGCGGCCGCGCTGACCTCACGTACTTCGACCACTAAATCCTCTTGTGGTACGGCTTGGCAAAACAAGGCCTTGCCAGCAGATCTCTCCTCGTCGGACAGTGCCTTCTTCTCGTATTCGCCATAATCGACGCTACCACTCACGATCTTGCCTTTACACGAACCACACGCACCGTCACGGCAACTGTAGGGCAATGCCAGTCCTGCTCGTAACGCGGCAGCAAGAATGGGTTCACCTGGCTCAACCGCAAATTCGTGCCCACTAGGTTCAACGCGCACTCTAAAGTTCATGGCCTATGATTCACACACGCTTACCTGGATCAAGGATGGCCTGCATTGTAAACCGGCACAGCATCTGCGTGCACCTACAGCGTAGGCAACAAGCTCATATAGACCATTGACAAAGTGCCAGCGCCTGCTTTTAATGCGTAGCGTGCGTACATATCTTCCTGGACTGACTCTCTGCGAATGAGTAGTGAACTTCTGCTAGAAGTTAAGGGCGTCAGCCGCTCCTACGGCAACATCCAGGCACTCAACAACATCAGCTTTAGTATCGCTCAAGGCGAAGTGCTTGGATTTCTCGGGCCCAATGGCGCTGGCAAAACAACGACCATGCAGATCATAAGCGGCAATCTTGCCCCCAGCACCGGTAGCGTAAGCATTGCCGGTCATGATCTGTTAACAGAACCGCGTGCGGCCAAGGCAATGCTCGGCTATCTGCCGGAACAACCACCAATCTATCGGGAACTCACGGTTGACGAGTATCTTGACTATTGCGCAGCGCTTAACCGCATCGATCGCGCGCGACGCAAGCCCGCACGCGATACCGCAAAAGAAAAATGCGGTTTGCAGGATGTCGGCAAACGACTAATCGGCAACTTGTCAAAAGGATTTCGTCAGCGTGTCGGCCTGGCGCAGGCGGTGATTCACCTACCACCGGTGGTGATTCTGGATGAACCGACCATAGGTTTAGACCCACTTCAGATTCGAGAAATCCGCCACCTAATTCGTGAGCTCGGCAAAGATCACAGTGTAATACTTTCCACTCACATCCTACCGGAAGTACGGGCGAGCTGCGATCGCGTACAGATCATAAACAAAGGCTCATTGGTGCTGAACGACAGCATAGACAGCCTGTCACGCCACATGAAATCGAGTCTGCTTACCGTCGGCTTTCGCCAGGCGCCGGACTTGTCATTGTTGCAAGCGCTTGAAGGCGTGCAGTCGGTACAGGCGGACGGCAAGCGACGGGTACAAGTTTTCTGCGATCGAAATGCAGACCCAACCGATCAAATCGTGAAACTGGCGGCTAAAAAAGAATGGGGCCTAGTCGAGATCAGCCCACAGGGCGTATCACTGGAACAGTTGTTTCTTGAGCTCACAAAGGACGACCAGAAAACAGCGGCGGGGGCAGAAGCGTGATCTTCACCATCGCCCTACGTGAACTCAAAACGCTTTTCATCTCGCCCCTAGCTTGGGCCATTTTGGCGGTTGTACAGGTAGTCCTGGCGTTCATGTTCCTCGCCCATATCGAAGAATATCTGCTGCTACAGCCACAACTGTTAACTATCGACAATGCCCCCGGGGTTACCGAGCTCGTGGTTGGCAGATTATTTGGCAGCGCCGCCATTGTCTTGCTGTTGGCAGTACCGCTCCTAACTATGCGCTTGATCAGTGACGAACGCCACAATCGCACACTAAGCCTGCTCTTTAGTGCCCCGATCTCGATGACCGAGATTGTGCTCGGTAAGTTTCTTGGATGCGTATCGTTCTTAGGATTGCTCTTGCTCTTGATTACACTCATGCCGCTATCACTGTTTGTCGGTGCTAATTTAGATATTGGAATAATTCTTTCCGGTTTACTTGGTCTCACGCTGCTACTGGCCGGATTTGCCGCAGTCGGCCTATTCATGTCGACACTTACCCAATACCCAGCCGTGGCCGCCATCAGCACATTTGGCGTGTTGTTGCTGTTTTGGCTGCTTGATTGGTCGGGCGATGAGAATAACTGGCTCGGCCAGTTATCACTAATGAACCATTACGAGCCATTTCTCAGGGGTTTGTTTGACAGCACCGATGCAGCATTTCACATACTGTTTGTTGTTACCTTCCTGGTATTGAGCGTACGTCGTCTCGATGCCGATCGGCTTGGGAGTTGAAAGTGTCACCGTCACCGCCGCCGAAAACACAGTTGTGGTTGGTCAATGTCGTTTTCGTGCTGCTTCTGCTCACCGCAATAGGGTTGTTGCAGTGGCTTAGTACTGACTATCACTTACGCTTCGATTGGACCCGCGGGTCGAAGAACTCACTATCCGACGCCAGCGTCGAGGCGATAAAGCGCCTAGACCAACCGGTGACGATTACCGTGTTTGCCAGCAAACGACAAAATCTGCGTGGGAGCATACGGGAATTGTTGGGCCGCTATCAGCGATACAAACCAGACATCGTGCTCGAATTTGTCGATCCCGATACCGAGCCGGAGCGCGCGCGCAAGGCAGGCGTGCGCTTCGACGGTGAGGTGATCGTCGAATACGGGGAAAGCAGTGAAACATTAACCAGACTCGACGAGGAAACGATCACTAATGCATTTGTGCGCCTAGGCCATGCCGGCGAACGCTGGCTAGTATTCCTCGGTGGCCACGGTGAACGCAGCCCCGACGGCCAAGCGAATTTTGATCTCTCTAGTTGGGCCGCCCAGTTACTAAAGCGCGGCTTCGCGGCACGTGTGATTATGCTGGCCGAAAATCCACAGCTACCACAAAACACCACTGCGTTGGTGTTGGCGGGGCCACGCATCGACTTGCTGCCCGGAGAAATCGATATAATCGAGGAGTATATCGCGGGCGGCGGTAACCTGTTGTGGTTAGCGGATCCTGAGCCATTGCACGGCCTCGCAACGATCGCGGAATTGCTGGGTATCGAATTCGAACCCGGTGTTATCGTTGACCCCGCTTCGGAGGCGATAGCCGGCAATGCGACTGCTATTGTCGGTACCCGCTACGGATCGCATCCAATCGTCGAGGACTTTCGCAATATTACATTGTTTCCCGGTAGCGTCGGTATCCGACTTGGATCATCGACCGATTGGCAAAGTACTGTGTTGCTCGATACCCGCGACTCGGCCTGGGCCGAGACCGGCCCATTGACCGGTCCAGTACAACTGGACAAGAACGAGGATATCCCCGGACCATTGAATCTGGCCGTCGCATTAACCCGTAAGCTCGAGGACATTGAGCAGCGCGTGGTGGTCATCGGTGACGGCGATTTTCTGTCCAACCGATTCCTCGGTAATGGCGCCAACCTTGAACTTGGTATGAGTATCGCCAACTGGATCAGTCGCGACGACAGATATGTCAATATTCCAGTGAAGGTAACGTTAGATCGTAGCCTTAATTTAACCCAAACTTCGCGACTGGTTATTGTTGGCGGGTTCTTATTCTTCTTGCCGTTACTACTGGTCGTCAGCGGAATTGTGATCTGGCTGCGGCGACGCCGGCGCTAAGCGCTGCACTTACAGATGCGTACTCGCTGGCTGTTGAACCTTGGTCTCGTGGTGTTAGTGGCGCTGCTCGCCGTATTTGCCCTAAATAAACGCGACACTGACGACGATCGAATATTGCTCACTGCAATCGATCTGGATAGTGTTAAGACAGTGCGCTTACAACATGGTGACGATGAACCGATTGTTATTGGACAACAACTAGACAAATGGGTGTTGCTCGCACCTGAGCCGGCACGCGCTAACCAGTTCAAGATTAGAAACTTGTTGCGCCTTGCCGCCGCCGCTAGCGAATGGCAATTCGCTGCCAACAGCGACAGCCTGGGTAAGTATGGTCTTGATAAACCGGTTGCGCGGCTATGGTTGGATGACCAGGTGATTCACATTGGTGCACGCCATCCCCTTAAAAATTCCCAGTACGTCTTGTATAAAGACGCGGTACATATGATCCCAGCCCACTACTTTGATTCGAGTGCGTACGGCTATGTCGACCTCATTAGTTCGAGGTTATTCGCAGACCATCGTCAACCCGTGGTGCTCGAGCTACCGCAGTTGCGGCTACAACGTAACGATGGCACCTGGACAATAGAGCCCGAAGATGAATCGCTCACCGCTGATCGTATCAATGATTTTGTTGAACAATGGCGTAATGTGCGTGCCCTCGCTGTCGTACGCTACGCAGGTAGGCCGGTACTCGATCGGGTTCGTGTGAACTTCGCAGCAGATGAAGGTACGACCAATCAAACACGCGACCAACTGGAACTGGGGATCCTGAGTTACGAACCCGATTTTGTGCTCTATCGCCAAGACGAGAATCTTGAGTACCGGTTTACCGAGGACACCGGCAAACGGTTGCTAAATATCAACGCCGAGTAGCTGGTCATCGGTAACCTTGCGAATGTCATTGCCGTGGTTAAGCTAGCATGCCTGAGCTGCCCGAGGTAGAAACAACACGCCGCGGCATTGCGCCCTACGTGCTGCGGCAGGTGGTTCGTGCGGTGGTTGTGCGACAACCCCAACTGCGTTGGCCTGTACCCACAACCCTGGCGCGTGAACTGCCTGGTCACACCATTGAGGCCGTAGATCGCCGCGGTAAGTACTTGCTGCTTGCTACGGACATTGGTCATGTGATTCTTCACCTTGGTATGTCCGGCAGCTTACGCGTCGTGCCGCATACGCAGCCACCCGAAAAGCATGACCACGTAGATCTGGTGTTATCCAGTGGTAATTGTCTGCGCTTGCGAGATCCGCGTCGATTCGGCGCCGTGCTCTGGACCCGTAAAGATCCAACCAAGCACAAGTTGTTAGCGAACATCGGTCCCGAACCACTGGGACCCGAGTTCAACGCCAACTACCTCTATGAACGCTCACGCGGGCGCAAACGTGCCATTCGTGATTTGCTCCTTGATGGGCGCTTAGTGGCGGGCATCGGTAACATCTATGCGAACGAAGCGCTATTCGCAGCCGGTATTGATCCGCGGCGTGCGGCCGGGCGTATTGGTCGCGAACGCTACCGACGACTAGTGGAGGCGGTACGCACCACCCTGAGAAGCGCCATCACCGCTGGGGGCACCACCCTACGCGACTTCCATGGGGCCACCGGCGATCCGGGCTATTTCCAACTGACCATGAAGGTGTATGGGCGTGAGGACGAGCATTGTCCGCGCTGCCAGCAGACTATCCGCGCCCAGGCCTTGGGTGGGCGCCGGGTATTTTTTTGCGTTCGCTGCCAATTATGACCCATAATTAATGTGACATCTGATAGACATCACTCAACATCTTGATTTACAGTTGTTTTATTCTACTCTAAAAGAGGCAGCTGCATCGAAAGTATGATCTTAGACCCGAAGCCGGTAATCGGCGCAGGCATACCGACTATCTGCAGTTTTGGCTCGATGTTCGTGTATTTTTCTTACACGAGGAATCTACTGGCCCCGATCATCTAAAATGGAATAAGCGGACTAACGTCCGGGGTATGCCGATGAAGAATGAAGGTCTAGAAAGACATGTCGCGATGTATAGCGTTTGGCGCAAGGCACTGGCCGACAGCATCGGTAAATTTCGCGAGTGGTTGAAGGCTCAGCAGCTGAGTGATGCACAGATCGATCAGCGCCTTGAGCACATCCTCACCACCTTGCGAGACGACAAGCTTTATATCGCCTTCGTTGCCGAGTTCGCGCGCGGCAAGTCGGAACTCATCAACGCCATCTTCTTTGCCAAATTCGGCCAACGCATTCTCCCCTCGAGCGCTGGGCGCACCACCATGTGCCCGACCGAGCTTATGTATGATCCGAATCAACCGCCAACCCTGCGGTTACTCCCGATCGAAACCCGTAAGAGCGGTACCACCATTACCGAATACAAGGGGTTCAGCGACGAGTGGACATCGGTAAAGCTGGATCTGAAGGCACCAAAAAAGATGGCGAAGGTCCTGGAGCATATCGCCGAGCTCAAGACAGTGCCGCCCGAAGAGGCGCAGGCGCTGGGCCTACACATCGCCGAGGATGAGGCCGAACTCGGCATGCGCGTCACTGAAGATGGTCAAGTGGAAATACCCAGATGGCGCTATGCCATGATTAACTTCCCCCACCCCTTGCTTGAGCAAGGACTGGTAATCCTCGATACACCAGGACTAAACGCCCTTGGCGCGGAGCCCGAACTGACCCTGAATCTGCTGCCCAGTGCGCACGCGGTGCTTTTTGTGCTTGCGGCCGACGCTGGTGTTACCAAATCCGATATCGAAGTATGGCGCGACCACATCGGTAGCCATAAAGACGGTGCCAACAGAGGTCGCTTGGTCGTACTCAACAAAATCGATGGTCTGTGGGATGAGCTCCGTGACTGGGATGAGGTGCAGCGCGAAATCGATCGTCAGATTCGTGAAACCGCAAGGCACCTATCGATCCCCGAACATAACGTTCATCCGGTATCAGCCCAGAAGGCGCTTTATGCAAAGATAAAGGGCGAGCGAACAACCCTGGAGCGCAGCCGCATCATGGCGCTAGAGGAGGCCTTGGGTAAGGAACTGGTACCAGCTAAGCGCGAGATTGTCAGGGAAAACATCAAGGACGATGTGGACGAAATTATAAAGTCCATGCGTATGCTTACGAACCAACGCATGAAGGGCGTAGGTGAGCATATCGACGAGCTGTCCTCGCTCAACGGCAAAAATATGGATGTCATCGAACACATGATGGAGAAGGTTAAAGTCGACAAGGAAGTATTCGAGAAGAGCCTACAACGTTTTCAAGCCACGCGCAGTATCTTCTCCAAACAGACTAACCGGCTCTATTCACGCCTCAATATGAAGGGCTTGAGCACCGTCACTGCTGAGACCAAGAAGGACATGGAAATCAGCATGACTACCGCCGGCCTGAAGACATGTATGCAAAAATTCTTCAAGTACGCCCGCGACACGATGGAGGAAGTTGCGCAACAGTCGCAAGAGATCAAGGAGCTCATGGATGGTGTTTATAAGAAATTTCAAGAAGAACATGGGCTTACCAAGATTAAGCCTGGTAGTTTTTCCGTGATGCGCTATCTGCGCGAGATAAAGCGGTTACAAACGAAACATGAGCAGTTTACAAAGAGCCTATCCATGGTATTCACTGAACAAAAAGCGGTTACCAATAAGTTTTTTGAATCGTCAGTCGCTAAAGTACGTGCGATTTATAAAATGACTAACCGTGACGCCGACGGTTGGCTACGAACTATCATGAACCCGATGGAAGCGCAGGTGCGCGAACGCCAAGTGCAGTTACGCCGGCGTCTAGAAAGTATCAAGCACATTCACCAAGCGAGCGATACGTTAGAGGACCGCATCAACGAACTGCATCACATCCGCGACGGTATCAAAGAACAAGAAATCGCGTTGGAAAAACAGATCAAAGAAATCCTGCACGTGCTGCAGCAGGACAGTCCCGACGAGGACGTGTTAAAGGTAGAGAAGTCTGCCTAAGGTTCTGCCCAGGCCAGACCCTCGCCCCGAGGATCGCTGGCGGCATCGATCTGGTTGCCGCGTTTATCCCAAAATACAATTTGCATGTTGCCGTAGGGGTGTTCACGTGCTTTCAACTCATGGCCGAGTTCGCGTAACGCTTGCAGATCTGCCGCGCTAAACGCCCCAGGCTCGTACACCACGGTATCGGGCAAATACTGATGGTGAAAGCGTGGCAACGCTACCCAGTCTTGTGGTCCCCCACGTCCCTCTATGAACTCGAGCGTCGCCAGCAGTACCATGGTGATAATGCGGCTGCCACCGGGGGTGCCCAGAATAACAACCGCCTTTGGGCTTTCGAGGAATGTCGGCGTCATGCTCGATAGCGGTGTTTTGCCTGGCGCAATGGCGTTCGCTTGACCGCCAACTAGACCATAGGCGTTGGGCACGCCCGGTTTCACAACAAAATCATCCATTTCGTTGTTGAGTAATATGCCCGTTTGCGGCGGCATGAAACAAGAACCGAACGGATAGTTGATGGTTAAGGTGGCGGCAACGCGATTTCCCTCGGCGTCCATTACCGAGAAGTGTGTGGTTTGCGTACCCTCTCCCTGTGGCGCCGACAACGTATCGCTAGGGGTAGCCTGGCTCACATTGATACTGGCCCGAAGACGGGCGGCATAACCCTGGTCAAGCAAACGGGCTGTATCGACAGCCACGAAATCTGGATCACCCAGATAGAGCGCACGGTCACGATATGCCCGTCGCATTACTTCTACCAGCAAGTGGTAACGACTTGCCGACGGCAACCGTTCTAGTGCCTCGCCTTGCAGCATATTCAAAATCTGCATAAGCACAATGCCACCCGATGATGGCAACGCTGCTGACGTGATCCGAACACCACGATAGGTACCCGTAACCGGCACGCGTTCGATCACGTGATACGCGGCAAGGTCTTCGAGCGACCAAATACCCCCAGCAGCACGAACACCGTCGACAAGTTGTTTAGCGGTACGGCCAGCGTAAAAGCCAGCGCGTCCATGCTTTGCGATTTGCTTTAACACGCGCGCTAGATCTGGTTGTTTCACACGGTAACCTTCCGCCGGCACCGCACCGCCATCGAGAAAAACCTG
>LXTK01000070.1 GCA_001643475.1 Proteobacteria bacterium SPGG2
CGGTGCATGACGCGGGGTTTCGCCCCCGCAGGGCGAGGTACTTTCGTTTCGGCGAAAGTACCCAAAGCCACTTAACGTCTCAATTGCAGTATATCTCCACAAACCCGGGCACGTCTTTGGGAAAATCCCTTTGTAATCTAACGGATGGCTCATTTCAGCGGTATCAATGCCGGAGATAGACGGCAGGATTGTCGTATATCTCCAATATCGGGCATTTGGCAAGGATTGTTCTGACGTGCATGGCAGAGATTGTTCTGACGGACACGGATGTCCTAATGCCGCGGACGCAGGATGCGTAGGAGCGGCCCAACAATCCGTCTGCATTTCCTCCATTGCACCTGGACGTGCAGGTGCCGCGAAGCACAGGACGTGCGAGAGCGGCCGTCCTTGGAGGTCAGATGCGCGTACGGGGCCGGCGCCCCGGCGGTACATTGTCGCTGAAAGCGACTCCACACAACTATAATCTTCAAGTAGAAAGATCTCTGCGCCGGGAACGGTCTATATCTGACTATCTCAATTAACGGAACCCACTCATGTACGTCGCAATTTGGGAATTTTGGCATTCTAAATCATGGTCTTATAGATTCATCCGGATTCTCGTTTTGGCTACCCTGGGCTGGTGGGTAATCAGTTGGTCGGGCATGTTGGTGAAGGCGGAAATCCGGTGGGAAAGTGAGTGGCCGAAGACCGATTTCTCACAGACCGCCGTCGACCTCAATGAGATCATGTCGGGCGGACCACCCAAAGATGGCATCCCAGCCATCGATGACCCTAAATTTGTGTCGAGCGAAGATGCTGACGGTTGGTTGGATGCGCGAGAGCCCGTTATCGTAGTTCAGCATCAGGGACATGCCCGGGCTTATCCACTACAAATCCTGATCTACCATGAGATCGTCAACGATACGTTCCGCGGGTTACCGATCTCAGTGACATTCTGTCCGTTATGCAATGCATCCATTGTTTTTGACCGGCGCGTTAACGGGAAGCTGCTGGACTTTGGGACCACTGGCAAGCTGCGAAAGAGCGATCTCGTGATGTACGACCGCCAGACAGAAAGCTGGTGGCAACAGTTTATTGGTGCGTGCATTGTCGGCGAGTACATGGGCACCAAACTGAAGGAGGTTCCATCGCAGATTGTGGCTTATGAGGACTTCAAAAAGGCGTATCCATCAGGCGAGATCCTTTCAAAAGAGACCGGTTACCGCCGATCCTATGGACGCAATCCTTATCGAGGGTACGACAGAATCGGGGATCAACCGTTCTTATTTACCGATCCCGTCGACAAGAGATTGCCCGCCATGGAGCGGGTCCTTGGGGTGATCCGTAAAGGTCGCAGCCGCATCTATCCCTACAGCGAGCTCAAAGAACGCGGGGTTATCAATGATGAATTCGCCGGCTTACCGCTAGTGATCATTCATGATCGCTCAGTGCTGTCCGTTCTTGATGCAGGTACGATCGCATCTTCCCGGTTGATCCCAGCCGCGAACGGTTTCGACCGCCGTATCGATGATCGTGTTCTGAATTTTGAACTCTCCGGCGATAACGTCATCGACCGCGAAACGGGCACGCAGTGGAACGGACTGGGCCAAGCGGTGGCTGGACCCCTTAAGGGTAAACACTTAATAGGGATCGACGCCGGTGCCCACTTCGCGTTTGCGTGGTTAGCGTTTCGACCGGATAGCGAGATCTATAAAGGCAAGTAGTAAGTAGCAAGGGTTGGTCTTACAACTCTTGCCGTAACCTGTCTGTAGGTAGTTTAACTGGCCGCCTAAAGGAAGAGCAGTGATTCCCCTCCCCGCTCGTCGGGGCGGCGACCTACAGGGCAAGGATTGTTCTGACGGACACGGATGTCCTAATGCCGCGGACGCAGGATGTGTAGGAGCGGCCCAACAATCCTTTTGCATTTCCGCCATCTCGGCAATTGCTCCATGCATTGCCCTAACTTCCAGCGTCCCTGCCGGTCGCCTGGCGGTCAGACGTAGGAAGTTACGACTCCAGGGCAAGGATTGTTCCTACAATCCTATTGCATTTCCACCGTCCCTGGTGGTCAGAAGGAGGACGACTGCAGGGATGCAGGAGGTAGAGCAACGCAGGGAGCGGTTGCCGAGGTAGAGTTGCGCCAGGAGCAGCAACCGAGAGCAACGCACGACTCCATGGCAAGGATTGTTCCCAACAATCCCTTTGCATTTCCGCCATCCATGGCGGTCAGATGGAGGACGACTGCAGGGATGCAGGAGGTAGAGCAACGCAGGGAGCGGTTGCCGAGGTAGAACCGCGTCAGGAACAGCGGTCGAGGAGCAGTTGCCGGCTAGGGAGGGGCTAATGCAATGACGTCAGTCGGTTGAGAATCAAACCGTGAAAGCATTCATTTGGCGCGCGGAATAACCACCCCAGGTGTGTTTCACAGCTGCCGCACAACGTGATGCGCCAAGTGAACCCTCTGAACCAGCTCCAGGCTGACACCTCTTGGCCAACATGTGCGCACCCACGAGTATCGCGAAAGCAGCCGATATGAAACTGGTAGCCATCGGGATTCATAAACGTATGTTCCTGCCCGCCCTGGATATTAATGCGATCGTCTTGAGTTGTTATTAGATTTCGGCAGGTCGCACAGAACAAACGCCGCTCTTTTTCGACGCGCTCCCCGACCTGGGCATCTGTGAGGCTTTCCCGCTTTTTGTCGGTGTACTTGTCAAAAAAATGCCAATGTGGCAGTGCGAGCTCCATTGTCAGACTCCATCGAACTAGCTAGCTGCTGAGGCTTGCCCATTCATAAGAATAGGGTTAGAACGCCAGTATAGCCATAAAGTCTGTTATGGGAGACCTCACCGTTGCCAAAGAAGCCAACTAAGGGAAAGTCGCCTAATTCCTGTTGTATGACCTTAAGTTCCTCTGAATTTTGGCCAAATAGATTGGGTCCACGGCCGACACAGGAATAATAGACGCCGCCTTTCGGGGTGCCGTCAGTGCGGTCTTTTAGACTCTGCAGCATTCGCAGCATGTCTTTGTATGCGCTATCCGTATCTCGGCGGCAAAACATCATTGTGTTGCCGGCCTCCAGTGTATCGCCCACTGCCAGCGAGCGCTTTTCCGGATCAAACCCCACAAGATGCCGCACTACGTAGTCACCGGTGTCTGACCCCTTGATTGGCAGGGCGGCAAAGATATATCCAGCGGCGCGCCTCGGTTCGCGTGCTATCAAATCTCCGACTTCGTCCTGAAATACATCGAAAGCAGGGCGCCCGTCGAGTGTGATCGCTATGTTGCCATCACACTCTGTGATTTCGTGCTGTTTGCCGATTGGCGAACAACCTTGGGTTAGCGCGGTCGTCACAGGGACATCATCGGCAAACAGCACGCCGGAAATACCGCCCTCTGTGATGCCTGTCGCGATCTGCGAGTAAGAACTGCGAGACGATGTTAAACCACCGACGAGAAACCCCCCAATAATTTCGTTTGCCAATTGTTCAACAAATTTCGGGATGTTGGCGTTGCGTGGATCTCCGTGCACGATACCAAAATGCGAACTGGTCTTTGCATACCAACTCTCGTTATCACGGACGAAATCTTCTGTGCTTGATTTGATAGTGGGAAAAATGCGAAAGGAATCATCGGGAAATTCCCCGATCAAAGCTGCGATCGCCGGCTCATCGAAATACTCGCAACCGCTGCCACATATGCCCATGCCGACAGTACCTACCCAATTTTCGATACCTGTGACGTGTTTGAAATGGGCGAAAATGTCGGACAGCTGTGCGGCTAGCGTATCGGTCACATACAGGAATCCCAGATTGCCTGTACCTGGAATATCACCGATCTGTGTTAAACATGCCTCCGCCACCTGCTGCCAAGTAGCTCCCCGGGCGTGCCCAACCCTAAATTGCTCCATGTGTGCTCCTGGTGCTAGCCGTGCTATTGGTTAACTATACCTTAATCATGATCGAACAAAACCAACTACGTGGTGCGAGCCTGTGCTTGTGGGTATATTAAGATATGCTTGAAAACCGCGATCGGCATACAAGGCCGCCTTCATGAATGTAGATCATCGTTTATGTGGAATGGCCTTGCTCTAATTGTGCTTACGCTGGTGGCGGCGTATCTGATTCTCGCTGCACTGCTATACGTCTTTCAGGGTGGTCTTATCTACTATCCTGAGCGTCAGCTAGTGGCCACCCCTAATCAGTTCGGTCTCGATTATGAACCGGTCTCTTTTGAGACTGATGATGGGGTTAGGTTGTCGGGCTGGTATTTGGAAGCCAATCCCGCCCGCGAGGTACTGTTATTCTTTCATGGTAACGCTGGCAATATTTCTCACCGCATAGTCTCGCTGCAGCTATTTAGTCGCCTGGGCCTTAGTACGTTTATCATCGATTATCGTGGATATGGCGAAAGCGAAGGTAAACCCAGCGAAGCAGGGACCTACCTCGACGCGGAGGCCGCCTGGCGCTATTTGGTGGAGGAGCGCAAGGTCGATCCGTCGCGGATTGTAATCTTTGGCCGCTCGCTTGGCGCAACGATTGCAAGTTATGTCGCCAGCAAGCACACGCCACGCGCGCTCATTATTGAATCAGCGTTCACGAGTGTTGCCGATATTGCCGGTAAATACTATCCGTTCATGCCAGTGCGATGGATTACTCGTTTTAAATACAACACGCTCGATTATGTCAGTGCAGTGAAATGCCCGCTGTTGGTCGTGCACAGCCGTCAGGACGACATCATCCCGTTTTCACACGGACGTAGGATCTTTGATGCCGCACCTAGGCCTAAAGAATTTCTGGAAATTACTGGTAGTCACAACGATGGGTTTATGGTTACGGGTAAGCTATACGAAGATGGATTGAGTCGATTTTTGTCGACCATACAGTGAGCAACGATTTTGTAAACGCAAAAAAGGGCTTCCAAATGGAAGCCCTTTTTTGAGCGATAAGAATCGGTTTAGGCTACGAGCTTGTTCTTCATGACGCCAAGCGCCTTCTTTTCGATTTGGCGGATGCGCTCGGCTGAGATACCGTATTCCGCTGCGAGTTCATGGAGCGTGGATTTGTCGTCATCCAACCAACGCCGGCGGATGATATTGCGGCTGCGTTCGTCCAATGAGATTAGTGCCTGATCAAGGTTTTCCTGTTGTGTCGATTCATCATCGGATCGAGTTGCTAGCGTCTCCGGGTTGTAGCGCATATCTTGTAGATAGGTGGCCGGGGCTACGCGCAGTTGGTCATCATCACCACGATCGTCAGTATCGAACGGGATATCAGCCCCGCTCATCCGTGACTCCATCTCTCGGACGGTCTCGGGTGAGACATTGAGGTTCTCGGCCAGTGCGTCAACCTCGTCGGACTTCATCCATCCTAAACGGGCGCGACTCTTGCGCAGATTAAAAAACAACTTGCGCTGCGCCTTAGTAGTGGCGACTTTGACCATACGCCAGTTACGGAGAATATAGTCATACATCTGTGCGCGGATCCAGTGGATCGCGAACGACATCAACCGTACCCTACGCATAGGGTCAAAATTCTTGACGGCCTTCATCAGGCCGATATTGCCTTCCTGAATCAGGTCTGCTTGCGGCAGGCCATAGCCGGTCAAACTACGTGATACGCGCACGACGTAACGCAAGTGCGCCAGCACAAGCCGGCGCGCCGCTTGGAGATCGCCATCGCGGCGATAGCGCAATGCGAGATCACGCTCTTCGTCAGCGCTCAATATAGGCTGGGCGTGAATGGTCTGAATATACGTGGCCAACCCCGCCTTCGCATTTAGCGGTGCTGGAATGGGTAAGGAGTATGTCATCCTCGCCAAAACCTCCTTATTTGGGGCAAGTGGGTTTGTGGACAGTGCTATTTTAGCACTCACAGAGTTAGAGTGCCAAATCGGCCGCGAGTTCCGCCTCTTATGGCAAATAAATCAACAGCCTACCGCGGTTCCAGGCTTCCTAGATGCCGGCCGACCGCAATTCGGGAGCCCAACCAGCCAAGCACTGCCCCCACCCCCACCAAGATCGCAATACCATAGCTACCCAGCCCCTCAGCGCGAAAGTTGCTGGCGTAGAGATCAGCGACAGCACCGATAGGGCCGGCCAGCAGCGATAGGCAAAGACTCACGAGCGCCCATGCCGCCAGTGCCCCGGCGGCCCCTTGCAACAATCCAGTGTACAAAAAAGGCCGCCGAATAAACGCGTTGGTACCGCCCACTAGCTTGATCACCTCAATCTCTTCGCGCCGGCTCAGCACCGCCAGCCGGATAGTGTTGCCGATGATAAGTACGACGGCGAGCGCTAACGAAACTGAAAGCAACCACACTCCGCGGCGCGCGATCTGCAACAATCCATGCAGACGTTTAACCCATTGCAGGTCCAGTTGTGCCAAATCGACTTCAACATTTGTGCGCAACCGCTTCACAAGATCATCAAGCTTCTGTGGCGTATCAAGGGTTGCTGACGGCTGTACGATCAGCACGGGTGGTAGTGGATTATGGGTAAGTGTATCTAGTGTTTCGCCGAAGCCTGACAAGCGCTTGAACTCAGCCAGTGCTTGTTTTGGTGAGATATATTCTACCGTCGCCACCTCTAGGGCCTGGCGAATTCGTTTACTCAGTTGTGCGGCGGCGGTATCGTCGATATCCGCTTTGAGGAACAAAGAAATTTTTGCGCCGCCGTCCAAGGCTGTACTCATGCGTTGCACGTTTTCGATCAGGAGATAGAGACCGGTGGGGAGTGCCAGGGTTATCGCAATCACGGCGATGGTCATCAGCGAGGCGATCGGTGCACGTGCGAGCTGTCCGAGCGTATAGAAAAATACCTGCAAGTGACGAAGTAGATAGCTAATCACGAGATCGACCTCGGGCTACCATCGTTGATCATTTCGCCATGTTTAAGTTCGAGTACGTGCTTGCCCAATCGTTGCACCTGGCGATGGTCGTGGGTAGCAATCAACACGGTGACACCAACCTGATTGAAGTCGTGGAATAGATCCATGATTTCATCAGACAAGGCTTGGTCGAGATTTCCAGTGGGCTCGTCTGCCAACAGAATCGGCGGTTTGTTAACGACAGCACGAGCGATACCGACACGCTGTTGTTCGCCGCCGGATAGCATGATGGGATACGCCCGTTCTTTCTTAAGAAGACCAACCTTGTCTAAGGCCGCACGCACGCGACGGCCAATATCTTTATCGCGCACACCGGCTACAACTAGTGGCAGCGCCACGTTATCGTACGCGGTGCGGTCGTGGAGAAGTTTGTAATCCTGGAACACGATGCCGATGTCACGGCGGAAGTACGGAATGCGTCGGCGTGTAACACGGGATAGATTCTGGTTATTGACAATTGCCTGGCCGCGGGTAGGTCGTTCGATCAAGGTAATGAGTTTGAGAAGCGTACTCTTACCGGCGCCCGAATGACCCGTCAAAAATGCCATTTCTGCCGGCGCAAGTTCGAAACTTACATTTTTGAGCGCATCTAGACCGCCGGGGTACCGTTTTGAAACGTTGTTGAACTGGATCATAACTCGAGTAGCAACTTAGAAGTGCCCAGTAGCAAGTAGGAACTAGCGACCAACGGCGAATCAGAGTAATCCATTTTGTTTTCCTTGCTGCTTTATACTCACCACTTTTTACTCGCTTTTTGGGATGATCGCGTCCACGAACGCCTCGGCGCTGAATTCAAGCAAATCTTCCGTATCCTCGCCGACGCCAATATAGCGAATGGGAAGGCCAGCCTTCTTCGCTAGCGCAATCAGGACGCCGCCTTTAGCGGTGCCATCAAGCTTGGTTGTGCACAGCCCAGTTACACCGACAGCCTTGTGGAAATGTTCGAGTTGCGATAATGCATTTTGCCCGGTGACGGCGTCGAGTATCATCAATACTTCATGCGGTGAGTTCGGATCTATCTTGCCAAGTACGCGCTTAATCTTCCGTAATTCATCCATCAGCTCGGTGTTCGTATGTTGACGGCCGGCGGTATCTACGATTAAGACGTCACAGCCACGCGCACGCGCCGCATAAAACGCATCATGAGCGACGGCCGCCGCGTCGGCGCCAGTGTCTTGGGCGATGACGGGTACACCCGCTCGTTCGCCCCAGACCTGTAGCTGTTCAATAGCGGCAGCGCGAAACGTATCTGCTGCCGCCAGGATCACACTTAGGCCTGACTGGGAAAGTCGCAAGGCCAGTTTGCCAATGGTGGTGGTTTTGCCGACGCCATTGACGCCGACTACCATGATGACAAAAGGAGTATCGCCATTAGCGATCTTTAGTGGTTGGCTAAATGGTTGAACGATTTCAAGAATACTCTGTCTCAGTTGGTCGTAAGCGGCGTGGCCGTCGGAGAGCTCGTTGCGTGCGAGGCGCCGGGTAATGTCGGAAATCAATGCCTGAGTGGCCTCTACGCCCACATCTGCCGACAATAATAGGTTCTCTAGTTCTTCTAGGAGCTCGTCGTCGAGTACGCGTTTGCCCAGCAATAGGTCGGAAAGACCGTCTGTGAGGGAGCGGCGCGTGGCGCCAAGCCCACTACGCAGGCGTCCGAGCAGGCCTGGAGATTTGTTCTCGTTTGTGGTGGTCTTGCTGGACAGCGTCACTTGATTACAACGTTGCTTCTCATCGGTTATCCTAACATTCATGTTCTACAACGTTAAGGCAAAGTACATGCTGACACGGTTAGTTGGGCTCGGTCTTGTTGGTTTATTGCTCACCGGGTGTAGTAACGTTCATGAAAACACCTTAGCCAACGGGCTCAAGGTGATCGTGAAAGAGGATCACCGTTCGCCGGTGGTGGTATCTCAGATTTGGTACAAGGTCGGTAGCAGCTACGAACCGGGTGGATTAACCGGCGTGTCACATGTGCTAGAGCACATGATGTTCAAGGGCACCAAACGTCACGGGCCAGGCGAGCTGTCGCGTATTATTGCGGAGAACGGTGGACGTGAGAATGCGTTTACCGGCTCTGATTACACCGCCTACTTCCAGCAACTAGAAAAATCGCGCCTTCCGATCGCATTCGAACTCGAGGCCGATCGCATGGAAAACCTTGTCATCGACGAGAAGGAATTTGAAAAAGAGATCAGGGTCGTTATGGAGGAGCGTCGACTGCGCACTGACGATCGCCCCGAGAGGAAGGTGCATGAGGAGTTTATGGCAACAGCTTACAAAGTCCACCCTTACGGTCGGCCTATCATCGGTTGGTGGCGTGACTTGGAAAACATGACAGCGGAAAACGTCAAGAACTGGTATGACCGTTGGTATGCCCCGGACAATGCAACATTGGTTGTGGCTGGAGATGTACGTCCGCGCGACGTATTCGCGCTTGCCCAAAAGTACTTCGGCCCGATCAAGTCACGTTCAATCAAACATTCGGAACCACCCGAGGAACCTGCGCAAACTGCCACCCGACGTACACAGGTCGCGGCACCGGCCCAGGTGCCCTATTTGATCCTTGGTTATCACGTCCCCGTGTATGGTCATCACCGCGCCTCTTGGGAACCCTATGCACTGAGTGTGTTGGCCGGCGTGCTCGACGGCGGCAGAAGCGCGCGCTTCCCGCGCGACTTGATACGCAAGCGGCGTATCGCGGCTAGTTTGGATACCGATTACAGCGCAGTCTCGCGTTCACCGACCATGCTCGTATTCGACGGCACACCCGCACAGGGCCATACTGTCGATGAGCTGGAACGAGCAGTGCGCACCGAAATCGAGCGACTGAAAGAGGAGCGCGTGAGCGAGCAGGAATTGGATAGAGTTAAGGCGCAAGTAGTGGCGGCAGACGTTTATAGTCGGGACTCCGTTTTTTATCAGGCGATGCGGATCGGTATGCTGGAAACAACTGGGCGGGGTTGGCGGCTTATGGATGACTATGTCGACCGCATTCAAGCGGTCACGGCAGCGCAGGTGCGAGAGGTCGCTCAACGCTATCTTGTCGATACCAACCTAACGGTGGCCGTTCTGGAGCCGCTGCCGATAAGTCAACGCCCGCAACGTGCTCGTGCTGCCAGCGGGGGTCGTCATGTCAATTAATAAGTACATATTGGTGACGCTTGGATTTGGCCTTGCGTTTGTCTCGAGTACAGTTAATGCACTGCCATCCATCGAACATTGGTCATTGGCTAATGGCGCGCGGATCTACTTTGTAGAGGCGAGCGAACTGCCGCTAGTTCAAATCAGCGCAATCTTCGACGCCGGTAGCGCGCGCGATAAGACCAGTAAGTATGGTATCGCCTGCCTGACAAACGCCATGCTCGACGAAGGCGCCGGTGAACTCGATGCGGACGAGATCGCCAATCAGCTTGACGGTGTGGGCGCACAGCTAAGCGCAGGTTGTGGGCGCGACATGGCATCACTTGAGTTGCGCAGCCTTGTTGCTGCTCGGTCTTTGGAGCCTGCCTTGGCCGTCTTTGCGCAAATATTGCAGCAGCCAAGCTTTCCCGACGATAGCTTTCAGCGCCTACGTGAACAATCTCTTTTGAGCTTACGACGCGATGCCCAGTCACCGGCTGCTACCGTGAGCAAGGCATTTTACGAGTTGCTATATGGAAATCATCCTTACGCCCATAGCCCGCGCGGAGACGCATCGGGGTTGACCGCACTTTCGCGGGCTGATGTGGTCGACTTTCATCGTAGTCACTATGGCGCTGCCAACCTGGTGCTCGCAATTGTCGGTGACGTGAGCAAGGGTGAGGCCAAGCAGATCGCAAATCAACTCGTCGGTAAACTGCCTGCTGGCACGCCAGCACCGCCGCTGCCGCCAGTGAGTGATCTCGACGAGCCGCGCGAACTTGATATCGCGTTTCCCTCTTCACAGGCGCACATTCGTGTGGGCCAACCCGGGTTAGAACGCGATGATCCCGATTACTTTCCGCTCTATGTGGGCAATTATATTCTTGGCGGCGGCGGTATGGTCTCACGTCTGTACGACGAGATTCGGGAAAAGCGCGGCCTCGCCTACAGCACCTACAGTTACAAGAAAAGCATTCTGATCAATTCCCTGAGCAAGGGGGAAGTATTCGGGGAAATGGGTATGATTTCCCAATCGGCCCGCAGCGCCAGTGTGGTGGCCGTGGGCAA
>LXTK01000005.1 GCA_001643475.1 Proteobacteria bacterium SPGG2
TATCTACCTGGCCAATGATTTCGGCGAAGACGTGCTGTTTCTCAACCAACAGGGTCAGTCCTTTGCCGACGCCACACCGGAGTCGCTCAGGGGGGCGTTTCTGCACGGCATGAGCGTCGGCTTTACCGACTTCAACGACGACACCATAGAGGACATCTACATCAGCAACATCGCCATGTTTTCCTTCGTCAGCAAGTACGTTCGGCCCGGTCTCGAGACGTCCATCCTGACCAGCGGGAGGACCGTTCGGGACATGCGGATGATAGAGAACAATCTGTTCCTGGTCAGCGCAGGGGGCACCTATGTCGATCGGCATCATGAGTTGTTTGATCGCGGCGTCGACGGATACGGCTGGGCGTGGGACGCGGATTTCCTCGACTTCGATAATGATGGCAGGGAGGACCTGTATCTCGTCAATGGCCGGGAACCGAACCAGACGTACGACCGTGAGCGAAACATCCTGTTCAAACAGTCCGATGGGCGTTTCTACGACGTATCACAGCGTAGCGGTGCAGATTTTCCAGCCAACAGCCGAGGGACGGCGTACGCGGACCTCGACGGCGACGGCGATCTGGACATCATCGTCAACAACTATCACGATGGTGCCGTGTTGCTGCGGAACAACCTGCAACGCAACCATTGGATCCATCTGAAACTCGAAGGAAGCGCCTCGAACCGCGATGCCATCGGCGCGCGGGTCACGCTGCATACCGCCCGCGGAGTCCAATCGCGAACCGTCCGGGGTGGCAGCGGGTTCCTGTCCCAGGACCCGTTCCTGGTGCATTTCGGTCTGGGCCAGTCCCGGACCATCGAGAAGATCGAGATCCGCTGGCCGAGCGGACGCAGACAGACGCTCACATCCGCTACAATCGACCAGGTGGTTCACATCGTGGAGCCCACCGAGGAGTAACCTCGTAGCTTTGTTGACCGTGATGGGAGGACCCGATGAAGCGGAAGCGATTCTTCTCCTCCAGCGCAATTCTCGGCAGCATCATCGTGTTGCTGGGGGTCCTGCTGACGCTGGACAACATGGAACTGCTGGACTTCGAGTTCTTCCAGTTGTGGCCGGTGCTGGTGGTGGTGTGGGGCTTGTCGATGATCGTGCGCCGCGGCGGAACACTGCACAAGCTCATCGGCGGGATCATCGGCCTGGAGATGGCATGCGTCTACTATGAGCTCGGATCCAGCGTAACGGTGGTCGAGCTGATGGATTCACTCATGCCCGGCGTCGATAAGGATATCGTTAGGCCATTGCATAAACGCATCGCCAGGCAATACGAAAACATCTTTTTGAGCACCAAAGTAACCGGTATAAAGTCACAAAAAGACGGTTTAATGGTTTCTTATGAGGGCACCAAAGCACCGGCGTCGGAATTATTCGATCGCGTTTTGGTTGCAGTCGGTAGATCTCCTAATGGCAAAGTAATCGGTGCCGAGAATGCCGGCGTGCAAGTAGATGAGCGCGGCTTTATTCCTGTCGACAAACAGCAATGTACCAATGTTCCCCATATCTTCGCCATCGGCGACATAGTGGAAGGTCCGATGCTTGCGCATAAAGCCACACACGAAGGTAAGGTTGCGGCCGAGGTTGCCGCCGGCATGAAAAGTGCATTCGATGCACAAGTCATTCCATCTGTTGCCTATACCGACCCGGAAGTCGCGTGGATAGGCACCACCGAATCCGAAGCCAAAGAGAAGAAACTCAACTACGGCAAGGGTGTATTCCCCTGGGCCGCGAGTGGGCGCGCGCTTGGTCTTGGGCGTGATGAGGGAATGACCAAATTGTTATTCGATGAAGATAGCGGGCGTGTTATTGGTGCGGGGATCGTGGGTCCCAATGCCGGTGATTTGATCGCCGAGGTTGCGCTTGCGATCGAGACCGGCTGCGATGCTCAAGACATAGGACTTACCATTCACCCGCACCCGACGCTTTCCGAGAGCATTGCCTTTGCCGCCGAAGCGTTTGAAGGTACGATCACAGATCTCTATATGCCACGTAAGAAGAAATAATACGGGTGTGTGTTTAAATGACGCTAGCCTTAAACTACACGGAGTATGGGGCTGGACCGCCGATCGTAATCCTGCATGGCCTGTTCGGATCCGCTAGAAATTGGCACGCGATTACCAAACAGCTCGAATCGACTCACCGTGTGTATGCTCTAGATCTGCGTAACCACGGCAGTTCGCCGTGGCACGATTCGATGACCTATCACGACCTGGCCGATGATGTACGAGGTTTTATTGAACAACACAACCTAGAGCAGGCAGTCGTCATTGGTCACAGCATGGGTGGCAAGACCGCGATGTTGCTCGCACTACAACATCAGGAACTAGTCGGTACATTGATTGTTGTCGATGTTGCGCCGATACCTTATCAACATAGCTTCATCCAGTACGTGCAAGCGATGCAGGGTCTGAACCTCAGTGGGCTTAGTCGGCGCGACGACGCCGATGGGGCCCTGAGCACTGGGGTGCCGGAGCCGGACGTGCGTATGTTTTTGCTACAAAACCTGGTTTACAAAAACAAGCGCTTCGACTGGCGCATCAATCTGCCAGCGCTGTCGGCGAATATGGCGGAGATCACAGGTTTTCCCAAGGAGGTCATGAATCGCGTCTATTTTGGTAAGACGCTAGTGATAAGTGGCGGCCAGTCGATCTATGTGCAACCCGAGCATCACCGCATAATCTATGCGCTTTTTCCTAACGCCGGTATCACGGTAATCCCCAACGCGGGGCACTGGGTGCACGCCGACCAACCGGCGGCACTAGTCGGGGCGATACGCGCTATTCTTTAGATAGGGATGTAAGTGTGGCGTGATATGCTTGGGGGTGGGATAACGGTTGAAGCTTGATTGTTGAGAAAATCTAATATGTCGGAAATCGAACCAAGATCACGACCGGCGGGGCATGAACCCCAAAGGGGTGCCGCAAAAACAGCGCGCATACCGATAAAGATCATACCGCGCACGGAAAGGCTTCCTAAGCCGCCGTGGATACGGGTGAAGCTTCCTACCGGCCCGAGTGTGCAACGTATTAAGCACATGTTGCGCGAGAACAGTCTGCATACGGTGTGTGAGGAGGCGTCGTGTCCGAATCTAGCCGAATGTTTTGGCCACGGTACCGCCACCTTTATGATTATGGGTGATCTTTGTACGCGCCGCTGTCCTTTCTGTGACGTTGCCCATGGTAGACCCTTGCCACTAGATGTCGAAGAACCGCAAAAGCTTGCACAAACGGTCAACGCAATGGGTCTTCGCTATGTGGTCATCACTTCCGTCGATCGCGACGATCTACGTGATGGTGGTGCCGGTCATTTTGCCGAGTGTATACGCGCGGTACGTTCGCAAAATCCTGGTATTCGTATCGAGATACTGGTCCCCGACTTTCGCGGCCGCATGGATCGTGCATTAGACACACTCGTTGCCGAACCGCCGGATGTTTTTAATCATAATTTGGAGACAGTACCCAGGCTCTACAAGCAAGCACGCCCCGGCGCAGACTATGATTGGTCATTGAAACTCATTAAGCGCTTCAAGGAATTCCATCCTAGCATTCCAACTAAATCGGGTCTGATGCTCGGTTTAGGCGAAGAGTTAGATGAGGTGCGGCAGGTTATGCGGGACCTGCGCGATCATGACTGCGGTATGTTGACCCTGGGTCAGTATCTTGCGCCCAGTGTGCACCACTTGCCGGTCGAGCGTTATGTGACACCGGCCGAGTTCGAGGAGCTCGGAGATACAGCGCGAGAAATGGGATTCTCCCATGTGGCGAGTGGTCCGCTGGTACGCTCTTCTTATCATGCCGACCAACAGGCGGCGAATGTGATCTGATTCAGTTACCAGTACGTCACCGCGTGCTCGAAAATCTTTTCGATATCCTGCTGTGAAGTGTCTCTCGGCGAATTGCCAATGGCACGGCGTTGGCGCACGACGGACTCTGCCAGCGCCGCGGCATCATCACGTGTAAGCCCAACCCCGCCGATGCCATTGGGCATCCCGGTTGCTTGCATCAATCCAATGATGCGCTCGGCGACGACCTCGCCGGCATCTTCGGGGGTGGCGTCGCGTACATCGGCGCCCAAACATTGTGCCGCCTCCAGGTGACGTTCGGGCGCAGCCGGGGCGGTGAAGCGGAACACCGATGGCGAGTTCACGATTACACTGACCCCGTGGGGGACGAACACCCCTTCTCCCGGGTAGTCCTTTGGCCTGAAATCACGTATCAGGTGTGAGACGCCATAGGAAAGCGCGTGCGGAAGGTGGGTACCGCTGTTTCCGAACGCCATACCCGCAAGGGTTGCCGCCCAGCTTAGGTTGTCGCGCGCCTCCCGATCCGAGGCGTCTACTACCGCTCGTTCCAAATACTGTCCGGCGATGCGCAACGCCTCGCGCGCGTGCAAATCACTCCACGGGTTGGCCCCTTGAAGCATGGCTCGCGCCCCCGGCTTTTCTACTTTTACCCAGCGCGTGTAGGCGCGCGCGGTGTAGCACTCGATGGCGTGGCTCAATAGGTCCAAGCCCGTGGACGCCACCACCATCGGTGCCAGCGTGTCGGTGCAGGCGGGATCGATGATGGCCTCAAGCGGCAGAAGGTAGCAGCTGGCAAGCACGAATTTGGCATTGAGGGACTCGAAGCGGATTACGGCTAGCCCGGTTGCCTCGGATCCGGTGCCACAGCTGGTTGGACAAGCGATGTGCGGCTTCACCGGTCCCGGTACCGGTTGGCCACCCCCCACCGGTGGTGCGAAGTAGGTCGGGAAGTCCGCCGGGTACTGCGCGTAGACCATCGCTCCCTTGGCGGTGTCGATCACGGATCCGCCGCCCACCGAAACGATGCCATCAAAGTTGCCCTCTTTGAGAAAGTCAGCCGCCGCCAATACCGAGCCGTCTGTCGGTTCGATCCGCACCTCCGAGTAAACCCCGAAATCCACGCCGGCGTCGCTAAGGGCTTTACGTGCCCGCGCCAAGTGTTCGGAATCTGCGAGATAGGGGTCGGTGAAAAGCGCTGCCCGGCCGATCCCCCGGGAGCGCGCCCGTTCCCCCACCTCATTCAATACGCCGCGGCCGAAGGTTACCCGCGGCATTTCCACTGTGAAACCGTCGGCACCACCCTCGGTTGCCACGAAGTAATGACAGCAACCCACTACTCTTCTCCGCTGTTATGCTCGGGTCATGATGACCGACATCGGTGACACTTTCCACTCGTGAAATGTTGGCGAGATGGAGCTATGGCTATTTGGTTTTTGCCGCAGATTCGCGCCTTAAGATGTGCTTCTGGATTTTACCCACCGAAGTCCTGGGCAGTTCTTGTCGAAATTCGATCAGTTGTGGCACACGAAAACTCGCAAGTCTTGCCTGACACCAACCAATGATTTCCTCGGCACCGACCTGTTCACCTTCGCGCGCGACAACGACAGCCATTATTTTTTCATCGCGGATCTCATCGGGTACGCCGATGACCGCACAGTCAAATACCTTAGGGTGTTGCAGAATGACGGCCTCGACTTCAGTGGCGGCAACATTCTCACCAGCGCGCTTAATCATATCCTTGGCGCGATCCACAAAGTGAAAATAGCCATCGTCATCTTGCCGCGCGTTGTCACCGGACCACAACCAACCCTGCCGTATGGTCTCCGCCGTCGCCTCGGGGTTTTTGAAATACCCTTTCATAAGGGTGCAACCGGGTTCGCCATGGACTACGATCTGGCCGATCTCGCCGCGCTCAACGGACTGTCCGCCATCATCAACCAGGTCTACCTCATAGCCCATCACTGGAAATCCAACGGACATGTTGCGACGTTCGTAGTCGATTGGGTTCATAAGCGGCGGCCCCATGGTTTCGGTCATGCCCCATAGTTGCAGCAACGGTGCGTTGAAGCGCTGGTGCCATTCGCTTAGCTGCTCCTCCGTCACGCTCTGGGCAAAGATGACCACTCGCAGTCGATTATTTCGGTGTTGGTCTCGCGGTTCCTGCGCCAGCAACATACGCATAGGGGCGGCGAATAGACTTGCCACCGTGCATTGGTGCGAAATGCATTGTTCGAAATAACGACTAGCGCTGAAGCCGGCCATTAGCGCCATACTGGCGCCGGCGACAAGCGTGCTCATAGCCGAGTAATACTGGGCATTGCCATGAAACAACGGCAATACAACGAAGTGGCGATCCGACGGACTTAGACGTATGGCTTTGGCCACTGTTTCGCCTGCATAAACATAGTTGGCGTTGGTAACCATGACGCCCTTTGGGCGTGCGGTTGTCCCGGAGGTATAAAGAATCGCAACCTCATCAATAGGGCTGGGTTTGGCGTCGGGCGCCGCCGCCGGTTGCGCTGCCATTAATTCGTCGAAGGACTGATAGGCCGATTGTTTTTCTGAACGACCGCATAGAATCACGGCCTTGATGCCGGCACAGTGCTGCCGTGCCTGTTCGGCCACATCTGCGTGATCAGAATCGGTGAATATCAGCCGACTCTCCGAGTGGTTGAGTAGGTACTCGAGCTCGGCCGCGGACGAGAGGGTGTTGGTTGGCATGATCACGGCGCCGATCTTGGCGGCTGCAAACCACAAGAACAGAAATTCTAAGCAATTCGGAAGATGCAAGTTCACCTTGTCGCCGCTGGCGATGCCAAGTGCGAGCAACAGGTTGGCGGCGCGATTTACGCGTTCATCGAATTGCGCGTAACTGAGTTGGACGACGTTGCTGGCCAGATCATCGAAGATGACGAACGTGCGGTCGGGGGTAGCGTGGGCTCGATGTTCTAGCAGATCACGGAGGGTGCGATCTCCGACAATGGTAGCCATGTCTGCTAGTTAGAACCATGTCCGCCATGATCACTGGGTGGATCCTTGATCACAACTATTTCCAGCTCGATCTTTCCGGCCTTCTCAAACGTGAGGGGTAGCGGGAAATGTTTGCCCGCGATCAATGGTTTCTTCAATTCCATGAGCATGATGTGCAGGCCGCCCGGTGCCAGCACCAACGATGTACTTGGTTCTACATCAATTGCTTCGATTGGACGCATACGCAACACGCCATCGCTCATGGTGTGGCCGTGTAGTGAAACGCGCTTGGCAATCGGCGATGAGGCACCGGTTAGTCGGTTGACGCTTTTGCCCCGATTGGATATCTCCATATAGACCTCACCATTGCGCGCAACGTCGGGCAGTGCCAGCGACCACGGATGGGCGACACGGATGCTCCCCACTGTGTAATCCTGCGCCGTTGCGCTCGTCGTTACGACAACAAGTGCTAGTAGTGTGTAACCGATGCGTTACGTCAATACATCTCATAGGTATCAACAATGCAAACTACTACTGCTATTCCACGACAAATTGGTGGGATACCGTAGAGTAGCGGTCAGGCCGGCGGTAGAATGTCCTTTCAACGAAGGTAACATTACCTGTCTTGTCGATCAAAACGACGGTGGATGAGCGCGTACCATAGTTTCCAGCGTTGACAAACAATGGCGATAACAAACGTTCATTGTCGATTCCGATACCGGTATTGGGCAGTTCGTCGTCATCGGCCATCGTAGCGTCAGCCAGTATAGTGAACAGCTGGTCGGGGGTCGGATCATTGGTCGCAAGCAAGCGTCTATTGAGTTCTCGTTTGCCTCGTGCGAGTTTCGGCCATGGTGTGTCTAAGAGATGGTTACTGACACCGTACAGACCGCTGACGAGTTGGCGTGGCTCGTGTTCTTGGTTTGAGTAATAACGGAATTCGCTACCATCGCCGGCGATTAAACTAAAGCCACTATAAGAATGGCTGTTTGCGACAACTTCAGCGAAGTAATCGTCGGGGGTTTGATTACCCCTTAGAAACTCGCTTACCAGTCCGCCTCGTGACGGCCCATCGGGGCGGTCGGATTTGCGGCTCCGGAAATTGGTCAATGCGGCGAAACGCCCTTGACGGGTGATACCTAGCCACGTTCCCCCTTGTAACAAATCACGGCCGGCCAAGACGCTGGGGGCGTCGTCCCAGAACATCGCCGCCGCGGTCGGCCGGTCATAGGCCTCCTCCCTGTTGGCAGCGACGATCAGTGGGTATCGCGGGTGCTGTCGCAGTGACAACAGCAAGATGCACATAATGATTCGCTGGGTTGTTTGGCAGTGCCTAGCCTATTGCCACCGGTATGTTACCGATTCTGCTGCGCCATTCGGCCGGCCCGGTGGTGTGGACTGATTCGCCTTTGCTGTCAACGGCCACGGTAACCGGCATGTCTTTGACCTCGAACTCGTAAATTGCTTCCATACCGAGTTCCTCGAAGGCGATGAGCTTGGAAGAACGAATCGCTTTGGATACGAGGTAGGCGGCCCCACCGATGGCGATCAGGTATACCGCTTTGTGCTTCTTGATAGATTCAACCGTGGCAGGCCCGCGTTCGGCCTTGCCGATCATACCCAACAGTCCGGTGTGCTCCAGCATCATGTCTGTAAACTTGTCCATACGGGTGGCGGTGGTGGGGCCAGCGGGTCCGACTACTTCCCCACCCACCGCGTCAACCGGGCCAACGTAATAGATGAATCGATTGCGAAAATCGACATCCTTAGGTAAGGGCTTGCCTTCGGCAAACAATGTGGCGATGCGCTTGTGGGCGGCGTCACGTCCGGTCAGCAATTTGCCGCTTAGAAGCAGGTTTTCGCCCGGTCGCCAGGTCTGAACATCTGCGGCAGTGACGTTATCCAAATCGACGCGGCGAGCGTTCTCGCCGGCCTGCCAGGTGATATCCGGCCAGTCTTCGAGTCGTGGCGGCTCTAGTTGCACGCTACCACTCCCGTCGAGCACAAAATGTACATGTCGGGTAGCGGCGCAGTTGGGGATCATGGCCACTGGCAGCGATGCGGCGTGGGTGGGATAGTCAAGGATCTTTATGTCGAGTACCGTCGTTAATCCACCTAAGCCCTGCGCGCCAATTCCTAACGCATTGACCTTGTCATAGATCTCTAGACGCAATTCTTCAATGCGATTTTCGGGCCCGCGGGCGATGAGCTCTTGGATGTTGATCGGCTCCATCAGCGATTCCTTGGCCAGCATCATCGCCTTTTCTGCCGTGCCGCCGATACCGAGTCCGAGTATCCCCGGCGGACACCAGCCCGCGCCCATGGTCGGTACCGTCTTTACCACCCACTCGACGAGATCATCGCTTGGATTGAGAATCGCGAATTTGGATTTGTTCTCCGAGCCTCCGCCCTTGGCGGCGACGATTATTTCAAGTTCATTGCCGGCAACAAGTTCGGTGTGTATCACCGCCGGCGTGTTATCGCCCGTATTCTTACGTATGCCGAGAGGATCGCTGACGATGGACGCGCGTAGCGGGTTATCCGGATCGTTATAGGCGCGACGCACGCCTTCATTCACTATATCTTCCAGTGACTGGTCGGTATCCCAGCGCACATTCATGCCCACTTTGAGGAATACCACAACAATCCCGGTATCCTGACACATGGGCCGGTGGCCTTCGGCCGCCATACGCGAGTTGGTGAGGATTTGCGCCATCGCGTCCTTGGCTGCCGGCGACTGCTCGCGCTCATAGGCGGCGGCCATGGCACGAACGAAATCAGGCGGATGGTAAAAAGAGATGTACTGCAGTCCGTCGGCGATGCTATCGATTAGATCTTGCTGCTTGATGACCGTCATGCTTATCTACCCGCGGTTGATTCGTACCTAATAATAACAAACACCGATATAGGTTTCGGCATATGCCATGCGGCCAGGCCAGGCTGCGACCAGGGCATTAACCAAGCGTATTTACTGGAAAGCCAAGCCTTTTTCGCGGTTCGGCCGGTTTGCAGCGAACTTAGGCTGAAAATTGCATTTCATCTCAAATTCAGGGTAATGTAACCGGGCGAAGGGGCGCCCGAAGCAGCTCTGGCCGACCCCACGTTTAAACGAACCAGAAATACCCGTTGGAGGAATGCATCATGTCGAGATTATCTAGAATAACAGCTTTTGCGCTTGGCTCGTTGTTTGGGCTGACATTGGTGGCGCCGGCGATTGCGGCCGAAATGATGGAGAAACCGGGCGGTTTTCCCGAACGCCCGCTTACTATGATCGTGCCCTATGGCCCCGGGGGTGGTTCAGGCCAGGTATCCCGCGCCATGATTCAGGGCGTTAAAGATGCCGCCGGTATCGATATCAATCCAGACTACAAACCAGGTGGTTCGGGTATGGTTGGCTTGAAGACCTACATGGCAGCGCCGGCCGACGGCTATACGGTGCTTGAGCACATCGATGATGCGACCAGTGGGTATGCGATCGGCAAGTCTAAGATCCATCCCGCCAAGGATCTGATTCCGTTGGTAATCTCACAGATTACCTTCAGCCAAATCTATATCCGTTCCGAGGAGACGCGTTTCACTGATTGGGACTCCTTCGTCAAGTATGTGAAAGCACAGAACGGCAAGGCAACGATTGCCAATGTCTCCGGCGAAGGTTCGATGGAACGTATCAATATGAACCGCACTGCCAAGCACTTTGGCTTTAAGATTCAGCAGATCAGTTTCGACAAGGGGGGCCCACGTTATGCCTCGCTCAAGGGCGCTCAGGTCGATGCGTTGTTCGAGCAACCTGGCGACGTACGCGGTTTCTTAGAGAGTGGTGATTTCAAGCCCATCCTCACGTTCTTGTTCGAACGCCCGTCCGCTTTCGCCAAGGTGCCGTCGATGACGGACGTAGGTCTCAAGTTTACGCCGTTGATGCGGTTCCGCGGCTTTTACGTCCATAAAGATGTGCCCAAGGATCGCGTGAAATATCTGCAATGGGCCTTTCAAAATGGCTACAAAACGGATAGCTATATGGCCTTCAACAAGAAGAAATATATGGATCTGATTCCGAGCTATCGGGACACCGAGGGTGCGAAGAAGCTCATCAACGATACGATGAAGATCTATAGGAAGACTTATAAGGAGATGGGGCTGATTCAGTAGCCCTTACTATCTGTCCTGATACGTGCTCCGGCGGAGTTAGCTTTGCCGGAGCACGTTGTTGATGGCCCCCGCCATGAATGCAGGGCAGGATCTGTACGTATCGGGCG
>LXTK01000091.1 GCA_001643475.1 Proteobacteria bacterium SPGG2
GGTTAGTTGCCGACGACACCTTGTATCTCAAAGCTGACGAAGTGACAGCGGCACATTTCGTATCGAGATCTTTGGATCAATTCGAGTATGACAAGGGGAGCAAGGTTGTAAAGATGTCGTATTATTTGGCGCCTGATGAAATTTTCGATGATCCAGAGGAGGCCGCACTTTGGGGTCGTAGAGCGCTTGAGGCCGCATCTCGCGCGAAACCGAAAGTTCGCAAGAAGGGAAAGAGATAGAGTATTACTGCAAAACCATCGATACCAGAGGGAGGTCGTATGAGGTCTATAGGGCTGAAGCGCAATCTTTGCCGCATTTACGTTGATAACGGCCTAAGAACGCCGCAGCATGCAGTACGCGTGCGTGCCACCAGAGAAGACAACCGGACGATATGAAACTTACCGACTTCGAAGCGTTGACGTTCGACTGCTACGGTACGCTCATCGATTGGGAAAGCGGCATGATAGCAGCGCTGACGCCACTGATGGATAAGGTTGAGCGTGAATTGACACGTAATGAAATCCTCAAGGCCCATTCGCGTCATGAGTCGAGCCAGCAACGGCAGACACCGGCCAAACGCTATCAAGAATTATTGGCGATTGTTTACCGACGCATGGCAGAGGAATGGGGTGTTAGTGTTAGCTGGGATGAGTGCGCACGGTATGGTCAGTCGATAAAAGACTGGCCTGCATTCCCTGATTCTGTGGATGCGTTACGGTATCTGAAACAGCATTACAAGCTCGTAATTCTATCGAATGTCGACAATCAGAGTTTCTCAGCAAGTAATAGCAGGCTTGGGGTTGAGTTCGATGCTATCTATACAGCTGAAGATATCGGTGGCTATAAACCGGCCGACGCCAACTTCGAGTATATGTTGACCAAGCTCAGAGAGCTGGGGGTTGAGAAATCAGGCATCTTACATACGGCAGAAAGTCTGTTTCATGATCATGCGCCGGCCAATCGTCACGGGCTAAAGTCTTGTTGGATCTACCGTCGGCATGGACAAGAGGGCTTTGGTGCGACCGCGGATCCAGGCGAAATGCCTGCCTATGATTTTCGCTTTAATAGTATGGCGGAAATGGCCGATGCCCATAGAGCGGAGGTCAGTGGTTAGAGGCAATGGTTACGCACCGGGGCGGATGTCATTGTGGGCTGATTAAGTACGAAGTCTTGGCGCCCTTAAGAATCAAGGTCAACCAATGCAATTGTTCCATCTGTTCTAAGTCCGGATATCTTGGTCTTATCGTCCGCAAGGAGCGCTTTAAACTTCTTTGCGGCGAAGAGCATTTGGTTACATACACGTTCAACACTGGTGTTGCGAAACACCTGTTTTGCGCTCGATGCGGTATCAAGTCGTTCTACATACCGCGTTCACATCCGGATGGGTACAACGTCAATGCACGATGCCTGGATCCAGCGACAATCGAAAGCATGGAGATTAACCCGGTCGACGGTCAAAACTGGGAAAAACGCTATCCGAAAGGTCGTGCAGAGAGTTATCCGGACTAAGTGCGCGTGCCACCGCCGAACGGAGATGGGCACATATACGCGTTGACCCATCGTAGTGTCTCTGGCTGAAGATGAGCAGGCGTGACTGAACCCTCCCATTTTCGACTTCAGTTTATTGTTTTTTTGTTGGTGTCGATCTCGTTTACGAATATCTATATCACCCAGCCGGTGTTACCGGTACTGCAGGTTGAATTCGCGGTAGACACGGTGATCGCTTCTTTCACTGTCTCTGCCGTATTGCTTGGGATCGCGTTATCTAACTTACCATCAGGCGCTCTGGCAGACAGATTGCCTATCCATCCCATCATCCTGACCGGTGGAATCGTCTTGGCCATTGGCGGTTTGATTTGCGCTTTAGCCAGCAACATTTGGGTGCTCATTGGTGCGCGTTTTCTTCAGGGCCTTTTCATTCCCGCGATGACCACCTGTCTCGTCGCGTATTTGGCGAAAACGCTTCCACTGGCGCGGTTGAATGTGGTCATGGGCACTTACGTAGCGGCCACGGTGCTTGGTGGCATGGGTAGTCGCTTGCTGGGTGGCTGGATCCATCCGCCATTGAATTGGCGTTACGCCTTTGTGTCGGCGTCGATATTGGTTCTCATTGCGACGTTGATCGCCATGAGGGAGTTGCCGAGAACGCCGGTCCATCCTCAACGACAACACGACTCAATGGGCTTTTTCGAGCTACTTAAACGTTGGGAGCTGTTACTCCTCTTCTTATGTGCGGCTGCCAGCCAGTCGATTTTCTCGCCTGTTTTCAACTACTTGCCATATAGGCTCGGTGCACCGCCTTTCGAGTTCCCGACAGAGTTGGTGACGCTGGTTTACCTCGTTTATATCGTCGGCATCTTCATGGGGCCTGCGGCCGGCCGAATCAGTAATCGCTTCGGAAACGGATACACGATAGTTGGCGGCGCCGTTGTATTGGGTATTTCCTTGGTGCTTATCCTGTTACCAACCATCGTGGCAGTCGTGCTCGGCCTTATTGGGATCTGCGCGGGTTTTTTCACGATCCATGCCGCCGCAGTGGGTTCCCTTAACCGCAAACTTTCTAGCGGACATGGGCGTGCAAACGCCCTGTATGTGCTGTTTTACTATGTCGGCGCGTGGCTCGGAATCACCTGGGCGGGCTTTGCTTACAAACAAGGTGGTTGGAGCGCGCTGGTGTACACGGCGCTGTTACTTTTGACTATTCCGCTATACGCAGGTATTCATGAACTTAAAATCGCTCGACGACAACAACTAAGCGAAAAATGAAGGAAGGTCAATTCAGCGAAACTGTGGGCCGTCTACCCACACGGTTTCACCACCAGTGATGAGGTAACGACTCGCCAGGTCCGATGCCATTAGATCATCGTGGCACGAGACAGTAATCAGCGGGCACTCCAGGCGCCACGCCATGTATTCCATGAAGCGCGTCTTGCCACAGCCGGTTAGCAAGCCGGTCTACTGGTATGTCATCTACAGGCAAGTTAAAGTTGTGGTCTGTTCGCTGGCTACTAGCAGCTCAAAGCCTAATACAACTGCACGTATGGGAGGAGCCTAGATGACCGATGTGATAGCCACGAGCGAGACCGTTCTCGTGGTTGGCGGTGGAATCAGGCTGCGATCGAAATATCGACCGGACGCATGGCTGTCGACGCGGTTGCGGTGAGTGCTGGAGTCGTAGCGTGAACATGCAGACCTTCAAAGGAATGTCATTGACATCTTTTATAGCGGCCGCGCTGTTTTCGGTTTTTCTAGTATTGACCTCGGGATTCGAAAAAGGTCTGATCTATACAATCGAGTTGCATATATTATATTTCCCCGTTCCGTTTTTGGTATCTATGGTTATTCTAGCTTTGCGTTGGTTGCTTACTAGAGCGTTGAAGATAGATGCGTTCATAAAAAACCTAATCTGCGGTTTTGTGTTAGGGATGGCATCGCTGGTTCTTTACAATGTCGCTTTCGGATCGTGGGGTCTTCAAGGTTTTCTATTCTCGCCGTTTAGTGGCCTATTCGGCGCCTTGGTTGGTGGTACTTTCTGGTTTGTCGTGGAACGAGAAGCACAAGATAAACAATCACCGGAAAGCGGCGGATAAGAGACGCCTCGATTGTCGATATCTCGGCACCTTGTTTCGTATTTTACGGGCAGTTCGTAGCGGCGTTGAGGCGACGGCGCCTGGGCGGCAGGCCGACAAAAGCGCTTGATGTGATTAATTCGTTTGCTGGCCTGGGCTAGCTGCACGGGCGCGATGTTTCGTGGCTATGAAGTCCTTGTGGGAAACGTGCATCAGATTGGCAAGCTTACGCACCAGATGGTCTTCGTACTTGTCCATATGACCGTCGGCGTAGGCGACCTGCCACATCAGTTCGACGACCTGAATCTTTTCTTTTTGGCTAAAGCCCTTGTTGATTAAAGAGGTAAATTGATAATAGTCGGTCGCTTGTTTGACTTCTTCTTGGGCAAGCCGGATGAGCTCTTCTGTGTCGGCCTGTGATAATCCGAAAGTAGTCTGCACGGCCTGCCTTACTTGTTCGATCTCTTCAGGATGGACATCGAAATCGGCTCGCGCCATCTCGATGAGCATCGCCGCTGTCGCTACCTGCAGACGGTGTTTAATGGTGTCTCCGGGCTCTGTAGCCGAAGCGATTCGCTTATCGAAGTATTTCTTGATTGCGCTAATCATGAGTAACGGACCGTTATTTGCTCGGATTATCTCAAATTGATGCGGCCCTCGTATATCTATATATCAAAGGGACGATCCCAGAGCGACCTCGACGGCTAGCCGAGGCAGCGTTACACTTGCCGCGGTATGGCTTAAAGCTGACCAAAAACAAAGGAAGGCAGTTGCAAAGAAAAAATGCGTTTGCTCGGGAGGAGTTACTCCAGTGTGGGCGTGGCGAATTGTTTGGTCCAGGTAACGCCCAGCTACCGTTGCCGCCGATGCTCATGTTCGATCGCATCGTGAGTATCACCGAGGATGGCGGTGCTCATGGTAAGGGACAGATGATCGCCGAGTTGGATGTGGTGCCAGATTTATGGTTTTTCGCATGCCACTTTCAAGGCGATCCAGTTATGCCCGGTTGTTTGGGTGCAGACGCGCTATGGCAATTGGTGGGGTTTTTTCTGAGTTGGATGGGTGGACCCGGGCGGGGCCGTGCGCTTGGTGTGGGCGAGGTCGTATTCAGAGGACAGGTAACACCGGCCAACAAGCTAGTGCGCTATCGCGTCGATATGACGCGTGTAATCATGCGTAGGTTATTTATGGGAGTAGCTGACGCTGAAGTAGAGGTGGATGGTCGTATAATCTATACGGCCAAAGATTTGCGAGTGGGACTTTTCACTTCTACTGAGGATTTCTGAACGGGGAAGGTCATGAGACGCGTAGTAGTAACCGGTGTCGGCATTGTCTCTAGCATCGGCAATGACAAAAAAGAAACGCTCGACTCGTTGCGAGCAGGTCGGTCCGGCATTGAATTTGATCAGGAGTACGCTGATCTCGGGTTTCGTACGAACGTTCATGGTTCGATTCGACTGAACGTTGACGAACTGATCAACCGCAAGGTCCGACGATTCATGGGAGATAGTGCGGCATTCAACTATGTCGCGATGCAAGAAGCGATTAGCGATTCTGGGCTTGAGCAAGATGATATCTCTAACCCACGTACCGGTTTGATTGTCGGCTCCGGGGGCGGGTCGACTGAAAACTTGTTGAGGTCTACTGATCTCTTGCGTGCCAAAGGGTTGCGCCGAGTCGGTCCGTATATGGTTCCTCGCGTGATGTGCAGTACCAATTCGGCTTGTCTGGGAACGGCATTTCAAATAAAGGGTGTCGGATATTCGATTAGCTCGGCCTGCTCTACCAGTGCCCACTGTATCGGCAATGCTGCCGAACTGATCCAAATCGGAAAACAAGATATTGTATTCGCCGGTGGTGGTGAAGAAGTCCATTGGACAATGACCTTGCTTTTCGATGCCATGGGGGCGTTGTCGTCAAAATATAACGAAACGCCGCAGACAGCGTCGCGCCCCTATGATGTCGATCGCGATGGTTTCGTGATCTCGGGTGGCGGTGGCACATTGGTACTTGAAGAGCTCGAACACGCGCGGGCCCGTGGTGCGAAAATCTACGCAGAGTTCGCTGGCTATGGCGCCACGTCAGATGGTTTCGACATGGTACAGCCTTCGGGTGAGGGCGCGGTAAGATGTATGCGTCAGGCCTGTGCGACAGTAGATGGCCCGATAGACTACATCAACGCGCACGGCACGAGTACGCCAATCGGTGATGTTCGCGAGCTAGAGGCCATCAAAACTGTATTCGAGAATGAACTTCCGCCCGTTAGTGCGACTAAGTCGCTTACCGGTCACGCGTTGGGTGCAGCCGGGGTTAACGAGGCGATTTATAGCTTATTGATGATGGAGCACGATTTCATCGCCGCGTCTGCGAATATTGCGAACCTCGATCCGGTCGCCGAAGGCATGCCGATCGTACGTGAACGTCGAGATAACGTTCGCTTAAACACGGTTATGTCGAACAGCTTCGGTTTTGGCGGTACC
>LXTK01000089.1 GCA_001643475.1 Proteobacteria bacterium SPGG2
CTCGGCGAACAACAATTCAGTGGGTCGGCCGGTACGGTGGTCGTCTTCCATCACCGGCGGAACAACAGGGTCGTTTGATGAAAAAAAGGTAAGCTATAAAAATATACCTACTGTTAAAATTGATGAGCAAGATCATGCATATGAAGATTTATCTGTTGTAAGTAAACAAAAAGATAACTTTAATTCTGAAAATAAAATCGAAATATTATTTTCTCAAAAAGCAGATAATGAACTTAAGGAAATAGACAATGTAAATTTTGAATTAATTTTATTAAGTTATTGTTTTTATTAATATTAATGTGTTTTTGCCGAGTTGTAAGGAAATGGCCCTTGGCTACACTAATCAGTGTATTAATTATGCCGTATTTAATTTTCTAACCTAAACAATTAAAGGAGAGTCAGTAATGAACTTATTACTTAACCGTGGGATCCAGGTTTTGGCAGTTTTTTCCCTGTCATTAGCTACTTTGTTCGCCAATTCCGTTTTGGCGACCCCGGACCATAAAACCATGAGCCTAACCAATGGAACGGAAATTTCCGCACCGGTAATGGGCGGTTACGATCCGGTCGCTTACTTTGAGGTAGGCAAACCGGTGCGGGGCAATGGTTTCCACACGGCGACCTATCAGGGAGGCACTTATCTTTTCGCCAATATGAAGCACCACAAAAAGTTTGAGGCCAACCCGGGAAAATACGCCCCTCAGTATGGCGGGTATTGTGCTTACGGCGTTGCTGTTGGCAAAAAGTTCTACTCGGATCCTAACCGCTGGAAAATTGTCGATGGCAAACTTTATCTGAATCTCGACAAGAACATTCAAARARWKTGGAAACAGGATATCGCTACCGCAGTTAGCCGTCTACCTGCTTCCCGATCGGCGACGCCACGATAGCGCTCGCTGCACGATAAGTGCAGACAGCTCAGTTGGGGCTTTGGCCTAGGTCTTCCTCTGGGTCAGCAAGGGGCCACCCCGCCTAGGCTCGACTGCTACACAAAAACATGGGCTTGTTTTGACTGGAAATGGCTTGAGAGCGCGGTAGCTGGTATGCTAGCGCCTCACCCCCGGTATGCCTCAGGGACCTCAGCGTCCAAGGGGTCAATACCAAGCGGGTGCTTGTACCGGGGGTCAGGTGTCCATACCCTTGGGCATGCTAACAAACCTAACAATTGGAGGGGTTACCATGAGTTTTTTCAGAACTGTAGCCGTATCTGCGGCATTAGCGATGTTGGCCGGTGTCGCCGTGGCAGGAGGTGCAGTTGGTCGTGTAGATGGTCTTGCCGGCCAGTTGTTCTTCCGAGAAGTCCAAAAGCTTCAACGTGCGTTTATCGGGATGCTCATCGATCTCTTTACACTCCGCACAAATGACGCGAATCAAACGTTGGGCCATGATCGCCTGAATCGCGCTGGCGACCAGGAACGGTTTGATCCCCATGTCGATCAACSGACCCACCCAGCCCTTGCTGCGCGAACGTAGCTCGGACGCTGCGAAGGACTGAACGTGCATGGCGAAAGCACCTGCAGGAAAATAGCGCCGTGAACAGCCGGCGCGAAGCGGACTGGGTGCGTACCAGCCCAGATAGAGTCCCGGACGGCCCCACGCTGACACTCTTCGCTCAGTCGAGGCCGCCGGGCTCAGCCATGTAGCGCTGCGTGTCTGGGACACTGCAACCAAGAAGGTGTTGTTCGAAGAGCAGGCTACGGAGGATCAATGGCAGTACGTCCGCTGCGCGCCTGACGGCAAGAGCGTGGCGGAACACTTTGACGGCCTGCGAAACTGGGTTACTGATCGCGTCGCGGTTGTCCTGGGCGTCGGCCTGGACCGGGTCGCCGCCGGCCCCCCCGAGGCCGAAGTTGCTCATCTGAAAGTTCCCGGAAGCCTCGTCGAAGCCGATCTTGTAGAACATGTCGTGGATCAGGTTGTTCCAGTAAAACAGGTTGGCCACGGCCGCAGCGGTGTAGCTCGAAGGCGGCTGATCAAGACTAATAGGAAAGTCGCAACTGAGCGAGCTCCCACAACTTGGTTGTGAGCCAGGGGGCTGATTGTTGTCCTCTTGATCCTGATAGGCGTGGACGTTGTTACCCCGCATGATGGTAAAGCTGCTGCTCCCCGTGTTGTGCCAGCCGAGCGGCGAGGCCGAGGAATCCGCGGGGTCCACCACTAGCTTGCGACCATCCACTGGTGGCAATGGAGTGCTGTGGTTCGGAGACTCGGACGGCAGCGGATAGACGCGATACTGATCCGAACTGACCCAGTCAAACCGGGTCCAGACCTTGGCGGATACGGCATCGACGGTAAAATCGTATACGTGACGTTCGTCGAGCGTATAAATCTGGAAGTTCCAAACAAGCCGTGCGTCGCCGCGACGGATCGGTAAAAGCATGAGCTGTGCCCGGATCTCCTCCCGGGAGATATTCGGGTAGTCGAGCCGGGTGATTTGTTGCGGTCCTTGTCCTTTAGACAGCAAGCGTGGCGCTGCGCTGAAGCCCAAGCCCAGATGGTCGGCGGCGCTAACGACCGCCTGAACTGCATCGATCGCGGGCGTCATCGCTTTGGCAGCATCAGCCACCTGTGGCATGCACGTGTTGTTCACACTCAGGATGCGACCACGTCGATTGACGGTGATTTGCAGTTGACCGTTGTAAACGGGCAAACCTCGATAGCGCTGGCGCAAATAGATATGAGTCGCGCCGGTCGCCTTCGAGTGGATCGAGTCCGCGACATCGTACTCGGCGAGATCCGTCGCAGACAGCCCCAGCAGTGCATAGTTCGCTCTGGCGAATCGTAGGACAATGTCCAGGGCATCGGTACCGGTGTCGCGGCCGGTAAGATAACCGGTGCGGTTGTTCAGAGAAAGGCTGACACCCGTGTGTGGATCATAGGTTATAGCGAGCCCGGGAATCCGGGCACGCAGCGTGTCGACGGCTCGAGACTGGGACAGGTTGGTTGGGCTGACAAAGTCCTGGTTGTACTCCACGCGGGCGTCAAAGTTTCGCGGCTCGTTTTGGGCATTGGCCCGGGGGGTTACTCCCACCAAAAGGGCGAGCGACACCAACGGCAGAACGAGGAGTCCGTGCGCCAGGGAAGAACAGAGGACTCTTAGAGATCGAGCAACGACAGAGCACTCTCGCATTTTTTCCTCCTCCATGAGGCTATGTCTTTTCTTTTATGCTTCGTGACCCTGACATTAAGGTCATCTCGCGGCACTTAGCAGTTTGCAACTAAACTAATAACACAGCCAGCGGCTTTACGACAAACGGCCCGCGTTTCAAGACAAAAGGATCAGCCGACAGGGAAGATAGAAGGGTCAAGCCTCGGTAACTGTCTATTTGCCCGCCGTGTGCCATCTCCACCTCCGCCCCGCACTAGCTCCTCATGCGCATGCTCTGCGCACAGCCCGATATTTAGGATCCTCGTCGAGACTTCACTACTCAACGCAAAGGCACGAGGACGCGAAGGGGCTTCTGCCTAAGAGGCTTTACTGCGATTAGAAACTTTGCGCCACGAGTTTTACGCCTGTAAAGGGCTCTGATCCGAATGGCACTTACTTAAGTTTCTTTGCATGTCCATGTGCCCGTATATCATCTCTGGCCAGTTGTCGTGGCTTGGTAAGCAAAGGAAAAGGTTTGGGCCGTCGTTTGATGGCTCTTGGCTCAATGCGGTGGGGGCGATTACCAACTTGTTGTTGTGCTATGAGAATAAATAACCCCACAAGTTTCTCGTCACCGTTGACGGTAGGGTTGTGCTGATTGAAGGCAACCCAAAGCTGTAGTGTGTGCTTGAAACTGAGTTGGCGCGGTCGTTGATCGGCCAATAGGGCGGCTTGGGCCATGAGCAGACGGATCAGGTTGTAGGCGAGGAGATATACCCAGATCTCCTTAATGGCCATGGCAGGAGTCTTGCAGCTCAGCATGTCCATCCCCAAGGTGGTCTTGATGCTACGAAGATCAAGCTCAATGTGCCAACGGCTTTGATAGAGCATCTTTAAAGCGCGCTTTGGTGTCTGCGTTGGGCACAGCAGCGTTGTCACCAGGATTTTCCCAGCCGTTTTTACCTCTCTAACTGTTATGCTCTTAGGTGCTGAATCGTAGTGTGATGGGCTCATCCAGGCAGGTCTGGTCTTTGGCTTTTGTAACTCAATTAAATGGTCGCGTTGCCCCAATCGCAGACCCCGACGAAAGTCAGTACTACGCTGGCGTGCACCCTGTTGTTCAAAGACCGCATCGATGCCGCGCGCTCGCAAGGCACACAGCAGGAAATAGCTGGCGTAATAGGCGTCACCGAGCAAAATGTCGCCCACCGCCAATGTGTCGAGTATCGATCGAAGCAGGGTCTGCTCATCCCCGCCCTTGCCACCATACCGTCCGATGGCGGTATTAAGCACCACACCACTAGCCAGACACATAATGCCTACGAGTCGGCACAGKGGAAACCCCAARCCCGCTTTCTGACTTTGCACTTGCGGATAAGCGCCTTGATTGGCKKGSGKGTCCGCCATGGTAAYGGTGGTMCCGTCCACCAASCGTACCGCYCGGCCCTGCCAAYGCCACGCCGGCGGSGTTTKYTCTGATATCAATCTRGCGGTGTGACAGGCCAGKGTGGACACCATYTSCGCSGGTARSCGTTGKCKGGCACGRCAATARGCACCCGTATGGGTRCTACAAAGCGCTAGGCCMCCGGYTAATCGTTTGAYGGCMGCATCATTCACCGCCCGCTGGCATGAGCGATCCGCACTSAGCGCTTGYGCCAGAAACATCGACAGCGTTTCTGTCGGTGGRAACAGTCTTTCGCGGTRTTCAGGKAGCAGYGAYTCCACTCGATCGAATAATTGCGGACYGGTGAGGAGRTTGAAAAAACGGTAGGMATCACTCTYTGCMGCATRTTYKCGAACACGTGGCKGTTGATAAGAAASGCKRKGGCGATTAGGATTCATCAAGGCTGGCTCCTTGGGTGGTGGTTGGGTTTGGCGACTTATACCTTACCACCCATGCCAGCCTTTTCTCATAGGGTTTCAGTTAGTTATACCTTAAGTAAGTGCCATTCGGCTCAGAGTCCTTTTTGCATCTAGTGAGACCAACCGATCATGGCTGATACCGCGGGTAGCTATCTTAACTAAACAGCGAGTAACCATCGCCGAGACGCCAGACTTGCGAGTAAGGAAGGCTACTGGCTTTGGCGGAAGCATGACAATCGATAACGACTAGGATTTTTTGCGGCATGAAAGGCTTGGATACTTGGCAGGAATTTAAGGCCTTGCAGAAGGAGATAGAGCTGGCGGCAGGCAGCGTCGTGCATATCCCAGTCACGATTCGCTACCTCGACGCCGGGGAAGCGCGGCTCGGCACCGTCTTGCTGATGCATGGGATTCCTACCTGGGGTTACCTGTACCACGCAGTAATCCCAATCTTGGTGGATGCGGGATACCGCGTTATCGCACCTGATTTCCTTGGACACGGCTGGTCGGACCGTCGGGATCGTTTCGACCGTTCGTTTCAGGACCAAGCCCGGATGATTCGCGCACTCTTGAGAGCGCTTCAGATCGAGCGCGTTGACGTCGTCGGCCACGATACCGGCGGTGCCGTGGGTCTCATCCTTGCCATCGAGCATGCACAGTGGGTAAAACGCCTGGTGATTTCGAACTCGGTGTGCTACGACCGTTTCGACGATGACATGCTTGACTTCGGTCACCCGCTCCGTTGGAAACCGCGCCCGGTCGAAGATTTGGTGGCTGCACTCGAAGAAAGCCTTGCCGCGGGGATTTCTCGCAAGGATCGGCTTACCGCAGAATTTCGCGAAGGAATCATTGCGCCCTGGGTAAGCGAGGAAGGTAAACTGAGTTTGTTGCGCAACGCATCGGCGTTAAACGCGAATCAAACGATGGCGCTTGTAGACCGGCACAGCGATATCACGGCACCGACAATGATCCTTTGGGGAATGGACGACCCTTGGCAAAAATCTGAGGACGGCAAAAGGCTTGCCGATGAAATACCCGGCGCCGTATTTCATCCCATTGATGGCGCCTCCCATTGGGTGCAGCAGGACACCCCGGAAGAATTTTCTGCCGCAGTAACGAAATTTTTTAAAGAGCCGCCTGGCTAGCCGATAATACGCTTCGCTTTCTAAGGGGAGAAAATCAGTCGAGCCTTAGCGGATGCCCCCGAATGGGACGACTTGTTCCCGGATCACCCACTAACTCGGTCACGCAGAAAAATGGTTGCCGTCGATTCAAATACTAAGGTCGTTCGCGGATAGTCAGCGCCGGCTAGAATCGCACACCTAGGCCGCCAACGGCGATATACTGGGACGCTCAATGTTAAGGTATCCGGGGGCTGCCGATGAGCGAAACCAAGGTAGAAGGACGTTGCCTGTGTGGGGGAGTTCGATTTCGCGTAGAAGGTGCACCGCTGTGGGTGGGGCATTGCCACTGCCACAGTTGTCGTCGCAACACCGGATCTGCCGTCGCCACGTTTGTCGGCTTTAGTCCCGATCAGGTTAGTTATACTGCCGGCGAGCGCCAGTTTTACGAATCATCGCCAGGCGTTCGCCGGGGTTTTTGCGGCAAGTGTGGTACGCCACTGAGCTATGAAGCGGACAGATTTCCGGGCGAGATCCACCTATACCTAAGCACCTTGGACGAACCTGATAAGTTCATTCCTCAGTTTCACGTGTTCTATGCGGAGCGTATCCCTTGGTTCGAGATTGCCGACGATCTTCCCCGTCATCGCCGGACGTCCCGAGACTCATAGGCCGTGCGGAGTTCGAAAATAACACACGATGGACCGGCCACAGGGTTGGCCGCTTACTGGGTGGGGCGTACGTGGATGTGGTCTTTCGGTTGGGATGGCGTGGGTCAAGTTCCGGCCGGTGGAAAATTCGTCCTTATTGGCGAACCACACACCAGCAACTGGGACTTTGTTTTCGGGCTAAGCGCATTATATGTATTTCGATTGAAAGTCTCTTGGTTGGGAAAGGATGCCTTATTTAGGAAGCCTTTTGGCGGCATCATGCGGTGGCTGGGCGGCATCGCCATTGATCGGAACAGCCAACATGGTGTCGTTGATCAGCTTGCTCGGCGGTTCAGGGACTCACAACAACTTGTCATCGGTTTAACGCCGTCAGGGACACGTAAGAAAAGAGACTATTGGAAGTCTGGTTTCTATCGGATTGCCCACGCTGCACAAGTTCCCATAGTTTGTGGGTATCTCGATTACAGTCGGAAAGAAGCATGCATGGGCCTTGCTTTTGTCCCTACTGGTGCCGTTAAGAATGACATGGATCGAATTCGCCAGTTCTACGAAGGTGTACAGGGTAAACACCCTGAATTAGCAACAACAATCAGGCTCCAAGATGAAAGGGCCTGACGTTCCAATATTCAACTGAGCCCGCCAACCGAGATATACTACCAAGCACGGCGGCGTAGTCGCGCCAACATCTAACAAGGTCGAACAGTGTAAATCGACCGCTGTCACATGAGCAGAAAAATCATGCCACGATATGTTATCGAGCGAGATATACCGGATATCGGATCGGCTGAGCGTGAAGCATTGCGTGACGCTGCTCGTAAATCTAACGGCGTGCTAGCCGACATGAAAGCTGAGAAGAAGAATATTCAATGGGAGCACAGCTTTACCTCGTGGATAATGAGGCACTTATTCAGGAACATGCCGAGCGAAGTGGTTTTCCGGCCACGAAAGTTACTGAAATACGCAGGATGATCGACCCCGTGACGGCAGAGGGCTGAGACAAGGTATAGTCTCGAGCGCTAACTATTCGGTCGAGCGGACGCAGTAAACGCCCGCGGCCTGCGGTTGATGGTGGCACTAGCAATGAACGACAGCACATCTGACAATGCTGGTGTTATTGCGATTCCGCCGATCGTTTACCTCGTCGGCCTATTGCTAGGGCTCTTGCTTCACTATCTCTATCCGGTCAAATTTCTACCGACAGCGATATCGGTTTGGTCCGGCGTGCTGTTGATCCTGATGGCTGTTCTTATGGTGTTATCCGCACTGCTGGCGTTTAGGCGAGTGGGGACGTCGCCAGATGTGCGCAAACCTACGACCGCTATTTCGACCGATGGTATTTACCAATTTAGTCGAAATCCCATGTACATTTCTTTGACATTGCTCTATTTGGGCATCGCCGCTTGGGTTAACTCGCTTTGGATCTTATTGCTGCTAATATCCGTGCTCGTTATCGTCGATCAAGGTGTTATCAAACGTGAAGAACGGTATTTGGAGAAGAAGTTTGGTGATGAGTACTTGCGCTACAAATCTCAAGTTCGACGTTGGATTTAGTTGAGCCGTGAAAGGGATTCGCATCGTCGACCCCTCGAGCGTGTTCCGTCCGAGCAATCGGCGTACAGCATATCTCTGCGATGCAGCTCGACGGCTAACTTAGATCGATGAAAAGGCCGCTTGTCTGGATCATCGCCATCGCTGCTGTTCATTTCGTAGTTAGTCTTGCGTTTCTGATGCTGTCTTTCTCTGATTCAATGGCACGCTTAGACACGGGAGAGCCCCGTAGCATGATGGGTTCGGTGATTTATAATAAGAGCGAACTTCTGGCCTTTGCAATCGTTAAGATCGTCGAACACACCGGCCTTCAGTTTCACAGTACAATCACTCAGTACATACCCTTTGTGGTCAATAGTCTGGTTTGGGGCTGGTTTGTCGTATTCATTTTACGAAGGCTTAGGCGAGCCTCTTAGGTATGCGGTGCTTCGCACTAATCGTCATCTCGCTGTTTGCCCCACTGGCGATCGCAAGCGAAAGCGTTTGCTACGGGACGACAGCAATTGGCAGGCTTGAGGGTGGGGTTCAACTGCCCAGCAGCGGCGAGAACTTCCTGTCCTATGGCCCGGTCCCGGAGCGGGCCGGGCGCACCTATGTACATAGCAAGGTTCGCGATGTCGTGGTGGCGGCCTACAAGATCTTGGAGAAGGAAGAACCTAGCAAGCTATTCAAGTACGCCGGAACGGGGTTTAAAGAGGGTGGCGAGTTTAAGCCTCACAAGACCCATAGAAACGGATTGTCGGTGGACTTTATGGTGCCCGTGGTCGATGAGGATGGGCGTTCTGTGCCGATTCGCACGGATCCCTTTAACAGATACGGTTACGGGATCGAGTTCGACAAAAAAGGTGTCTACGACGACTACCGTATAGATTTCGATGCAATGGGTGCCCATCTCCGTGCTCTGGATATGGCGGCAAAAAGGCAGGGAATCGGCATCTGGCGAGTATTATTTGATCCATCGCTACAACTACTACTGTATAAAAGCAAACATGGTTCCTATATACAAGCGAACATCAAGATACCAAAGAAGCGATCATGGGTGAGACATGACGAACACTATCATGTGGATTTTTTGGTCGAATGTAAGCCCATGTAAAAAGCCGCTACATCCTTTATTGCGTGCCGCATGACTAGTCTCCGGTTCGGCCGCTTTGGGCGGATAGTGTGGCCCTTGGCCATCGCCGAAACTATCGTCTGGGCCGCCATGTTCTATTCGTTTCCGGCGCTGCTGTTGCAGTGGGAACGCGATCTTGGGTGGTCAAAGATCGAATTGTCAGGCGCACTAACGTTAGCGCTTGTCGTATCGGCGCTGCTGGCGCCAGTGGTGGGACGTCTCATTGATCACGGACTCGGGCGCTACGTCTTCACCGGCAGTGCCGTCTTAGGTGCACTACTCCTGGTCTTACTGTCTAGAGTCACCGCACTTTGGCAGTTCTATGCCGTCTGGCTGGCGCTGGGGGTGGCCATGTCGGGCGCACTCTACGAAGCTTGCTTTGCGGTGTTGACGCGCGCCATGGGCGCCAATGCCAAAAAGGCCATCACGCTGGTCACACTAGTTGCCGGATTTGCTGGCACCGTTTCGTTTCCGAGCGCCCACGCCTTGGCCGCTATTGTCGGTTGGCGTGGCGTGGTACTTACTTTTGCGATCGCTGTTGTTTTTGTCGCCGCACCACTCATTTGGTTTGCATGCCGCACCGCAGAAGACAGTGGCAAAACTCGCGCACCCTCAACCAGCGCCAAGGCGGGCGATGTACTACGTATTTTTCGCAGGGCGACGTTTTGGTTGTTGGCCGTTTCATTTGCCATGATCGCGTTTGATCACAGCATTCTGTTGACGCACCTTTTGCCCATCCTCGACGAGCGTGACATTCACAGTGAAGCCGCAATCCTGGCTGCATCGATGCTAGGTCCGATGCAGGTGGCGGGGAGGCTGGCTATGATGGCGGCGGAACGGTACGTATCGACACTGTTTATTTTCGCTGCCTGTTTTGTGGCGATGTCTATCTCGGCGTTGTCGCTGTTGGGGGCTGGCACCACGCCAGCGCTGCTCGTTACATTTGTGTTGTTTCAGGGAGCCGGTTACGGTGTGACTAGCATTATGCGTCCGGTTGTTATCGCCGAGTTCCTGGGTCGCGAGGACTTCGGGGTAATCGCCGGCATGTTGGCAATACCGTTTCTCACTGCCACGGCGGCGGCGCCCACGATTGCCGCCCTGGTGTGGGAAAAAGGCGGATATGATTGGGTGATCTGGCTTGCATTTGCCGCCGCTGTAGTTGGATTATTGTCCATGCTCACCGCTGTATCATTTTCTAGGCGACTACCGGAAAAATGAGCAGGTACGCTATTTTCAGCAAGTCACGGCATGCATGACGACGATGAAGAGGATAAACCATGACATTGGAGCTAATTTTCGAAATGTGTTGGGCGTGTGTGCAGTAATCGATCTGGGGTTGCTGGTTTGGTGGCTGCTGTTTGTCTTGCTAGCCCGTGATTGGACATACCGGGTTCATAGCAAATGGTTTCGTTTGATAAAAAAGAGGTTTGACGCCATTCATTAT
>LXTK01000029.1 GCA_001643475.1 Proteobacteria bacterium SPGG2
GTCAGAAACGCAGTTGTATAACTACCGGCAAGGTTAATAATTGCACCAAAGCAAGGCGGTATGACAACTACACCACCGAAATAAACAAATTGGACACCGCCAGTAGCCTCGCTGGCCTTACCTTCGGGCGCAAGATTGGCAATCTCCGAAAGGAATATTCCTACCCAGCCAAAGCTGCTCGCGCCAAGCACAAAACCCAACACCATCACTATCGCCAATGGCCACTCAGGTGACAGCGTAGCCGTAATCGCAAGGCAGGCCGCGCTCAAGCCGCCTAAGCACACCAACAGTGTGCGCGTAGACAATGTGCGTGCTGCAACAACACCCCAGAATACGCGGCCGAAGACTGCGCCGAATTGGACGAACGCGAATATCAGACCCGCCTTAACGAGCGGCATTTCTAGTGCTGCAACCAGATACACCACATAGAAGGCGCCAACACTCACCTGACAACCGGCGTAAGCAAAACCGGTGATCGCGAAGCGACGCAATGTACGATCTCCGAACACCAACCTAAGCGGTGTGAGCACACTCAAACTTGCAAATAGTCGACCCAGTTTGCGGCCGGCATCAAAGCCGCGGCGCAACGGTTGTAGCATGATCATCACCACTAGCGCCGCCGACGCGACTGCAAGTAACCCAACTTCCCACCCGAACCGAATCGCGAGTAGTGGCACCACAAGCCCGGTCACCAAACCCCCGAGCGGTACGCCAGTCTGTTTTATGGAAAACACCAGCGGTCGCCATTGCGATGTCGACACCCCAGCCAATACATGCGCACTGGCTGGGTTGAACGGGCCATAGGCGCAGCCGAGCAGCACGGCACTGACTATCGCGGCCACAGGCGAAGCCAACGCAAACACACTCATAGCCGCGGCACCTGTCAACATAGTGAATTGACATACACGGATCGGACCGTAGCGTGCAACGAATACACCTGTGGTTGCACCAGATAGCATCGCGAAAACATAGACGATGGCGATAAAAACACCAATATAAGTAGCATCGACACCGATGTCGGGCGCGGCCTCTGGTGCCACAACTGCCACCGCGAACTGCGCCATGCTGCCTATCGTCAAGACCGCAAGCATGACTACAGTTGGGAATACAACGTCGGCACGCATAAGCTTACTCTTTGTAGCTTAGGAAGAAGGCGACGACACGGGACTTAAAACACCGATCGTCGGGCATCAAAACCACGGCTTGATTTAGACGTGAGCCGCCACTTTAGATGTGACGCTGCTGTCCGCATGCGTCAACCGTAGCAAGCTACCCACATCATCGATACGCTCTAGTGACAGTAATGCGGCAGTCAGTGCATTGCGTTTCTTTTCGGAAAGATAGGGAGAAACAAGCGAGTCAAATTTTTCGCGCGCTTCGCCTGGGGTAACAAAATTGTCAGGTTCCCCTTTGGGAACTGCGACGAATTTCTCGAACTCGCCGTGCCTGGTGCGAATCTTCGCAGCGCCACTCATGTTGGCAGGAAACTCGGCTTCAGCGCGACTATCAACGCCACTCGTCACCCGTTTGCATAACGCCAACGTATCCGCATTGTTAAGATGGTTTGCGTAGTGGTCCCAGTCGAAACATCCTTCGCGCATTGCCACCGCCGCCACAAACGGCATCGAGAATTGTCCTTCCACTACATTTCGCGGCTGTTGTTTATCCGTTTCAGGGTCACCGATAAGATTCCACCCTGTACGTGGCAGACCGATTTCAATCGATTCGATTTCCTGTGGATCAATATTGTGATGTTCTCGTAATGCAAGCAACGCATCGATGGCGGCATGGCTATAGCGGCAGGTCGGATAGGGCTTTATCGCGATCGCCATTGTTTCATAGCGATCTCCCAGACCAGCGGTTGCATGCTCGATCACTGGATGTGGTGCATAGGCATGCAAAAAACCGGCTTTGCCCTCAATTGCATCCACCGCGCCCTTAAATCCTTCGCCCGCGAAGCTGGCAGCGACCAAACCACTCATGGCCGCGTAGCCGACATGAAAACGTTTGGTCCAGGCACCGTCGACGAGAAACTGCATCGACCCTGCCGCCTGGCTTAAGCAGATGCCGAAGGCATTCGCTATTTGATCCGCTGATAGACCAAACACGCGCGCTGCTGCCGCGGCCGCGCCAAATACACCGCACGTGGCCGTTGGATGAAAGCCTCGGTCGTAATGGTCTTTGGGCACCAGTGCCAAACTCAAACGGATCTGCACCTCGTAGCCAGCCACAATCCCGGCGATCACGTCGCGCCCATGCGCGCCCGTCATCTCAGCGGCGGCGAGCGCCGCTGGCACGATCGGCGCGCTTGGGTGAATCGAAGCGGATGCGTGTGTGTCGTCGAAGTCCAGCGAATGGGCCAGTGTGCCGTTGATGAGCGCTGCGCCAGGCGCTGTGTAACCTGCCGCATCGCCGATGACGCTTGCGTTACCATTCGTCAAACCGAGCTTTTCCGTCGAAGCCAGCAGACTCGGCGTGGACTCGGCATCATGTCGCGCCCGCAACGCAATGCCGATCATGTCCGTTATGAGCAACTTAGCGCGTTCCCCTACTTCGGCCGGTAGCGTGTCATAAGAAATCTGAGCGACGAATTCCGTGAGTTCGCGGGTTATTGCAGACATGGCTTCCTCCGTTCAGTAGGTGCTGTACGCGCAGGTCTACCAACCCGACATCATAGATAGGCGGCGGAAATTCATCAACACGCGCCAAAAGCGAGCGACTTCAAGCTTGTGGGTAGCGACGAAACTTGCTGAACTTGAAAACCCCGTGGGCCTACGCCGCTCGAATTGTGATCACTGATGTGGTTATAAATGCCGAAATCGGTCCGACCCTGGGCACGGTCGTTGGTATCGAGTAACGCAAACTTACAACCCAGACTAGTCCGACGCGTATTTGATCTCCGCCTCGTCATACTCAGGAAAGCCGACAATCTCACGCAGGTATGCAAACGCCGCCAATTCCTCGGGGTGACGACCCGCTTTTATCGCCGACAAGGCCTTCTCCATCGCCCGCACACTGGCCAGCATCAACGTGATCGGGTAGATCACAATCTTGTATCCGATTGCCTCCAGGCGTTCGGGAGGCAGGAACGGCGAATCACCCTGCTCGACCATATTGGCCATCTTCGGGCCGGGTAAACCCTCGCAGTAGACATGCATCTCGTCTTCATTACGTGGTGCTTCCAGAAAGGTGATGTCCACACCCATCTCGGCGAAGGTACGAGTGCGAAAAATAGCCTCCTCCAGACCGTCGGTCGCATTGGCATCGGTGCGCGCCATAATAAGTATATCAGCGCCCGCGTCGCGTGCGTCGATCGCAGCCTGTATGCGTGCGAAGGCTTCGTTCCGACCGACTATCTGCTTACCACGCGTATGGCCGCAACGCTTCGGCGCTACTTGATCCTCGAGCATGATGCACGCGAAGCCCGCATCGGCAAAACCTCGAACCGTACGTTGTACGTTAAGCGGGTTGCCGTAACCCGTGTCGCCGTCCCCGATCACGGGGATAGAAACAGCACTACAGATGTTACGCCCCTGATCAACGATCTCGGCATAAGACATCAGCCCGGTGTCTGGCAGACCGACGCGCGCCGCGGATACAGCGAAACCACTCATAAAGGTTGCCGAAAATCCGGTACGCTCGATAAGTCTTGCTGACAAAGCGTCGAAGCAGCTCGGCATTACGATAATACCCGGCTCAGCCAATAACGCCCGTAACCGTTCGGTTGGTCTCATCGCGTATCCCCTCTAATCACGGCCGCGGGTCTGTAATACGTAGTCACTATCTCATCTCCCGTTGGAACGGTGTGGGTTCAGCTTTTTGCAGCCCGTGCGTACCACAGGCAAATAGTCGTGCGATTGGCGCAGACCTAGAGACCAACGATACAACATTTTCCCCCCATAGGTTAACCTGACCATTTACATTCGACAAAACGCACACCACACGGGCGGACACCACCCGGCAGAAATCAGGACAATCGGTAGAAGACGATTACCCCATGCGCATTGTGCACATCCATGAATGCACGGTTCCGATCTCGCGCTACTCCGATAAGGAACTCGATCGCGGCACGTTGACGACGAGCGCCGCCGCCATACGGACCGACGTGGTACGCGAGGGCCGGCGGTTGGTCGGTTATGGATTCAGTTCCTTTGGACGCTATGGCCAAAGCGGCCTCATGCGTGAGCGTTTTATCCCCCGTCTGCTCAAGGCGCGGCCGGAGGACTTGCTCAATGATGAAGGCGACAATTTTGATCCTTCTCGTATCCGAACTTGCATGATGTCCGGTGAAAAACCTGGGGGTCACGGAGAAAGGTCGGTTGCCGTCGGGACTATCGATATGGCTGTGTGGGACATGGTGGCCAAGGTCGCCGAAAAACCACTCTATCGGCTACTCGCCGACAAATATAGCGACGGGAAAATAGATGAGCATGTTCCTGCTTATGTAGCTGGCGGATATTACTATCCCGATAATGATGTCGCGCAATTGCAACACGAGATTCGCCGTGCCCTCGACCTGGGCTACACACAAGTGAAGATTAAGATCGGCAGCGCAACGCTCAAACAAGACATGCGCCGCATCGAAGCTGTTCTGGAGCTCGTTGGCTCTGGTGAAAATCTGTCGGTCGATGCCAACAACCAATTCGATCTGCAGACAGCGCTGCGCTACGGCGCCGCCATAAAACCCTTTGGGCTCAGGTGGTACGAGGATGCGTGCGACCCGCTTGATTACACGGTCCAGGCAGCAATCGCTAAATCTTATGAAAAGCCCCTAGCGACAGGGGAAGGCCAATTCTCGCTACAGGATGCACGTAACTTGATCCTTTATGGCGGCCTGCGCCCTGAGATCGATTACCTATTGTTCGATTGTGTACACAGTTACGGGCTTGTCGAATATCTCCGCATCATATCGATGCTGGAGGAACACCGCTGGTCGCGCCGGCGTTGCTACCCGCACGGCGGCCACCTGTTTTCTCTCCACATGACATTAGGGCTACGCCTTGGTGGCACGGAATCACACGTAGGCACATTTCAACCTTTTGGCGGTTTCGCCGACGACACGGTCGTCGAGCACGGTTATGTTAAACCACCCGAGACACCCGGAATCGGATTTGAAACCAAGCAGGCGCTGTGGGACTTATTGCAGTCGCTGGGGAAAGACTAAGAGGAGCCTCGGCATGTTCGCGATGAGCCACGGAAGGGTTTTCCAGCTCCACACTCAGGCATTGGCAAACAGGGCTACACACAGTACGGCAAACATAACGCCAAAGCTCTTTCGAATCGTTAGCTGCTCCTTGAGAACGACGATCGCGAGTACACCGGTCAGTACAAAGCTGAGCTGCGCGATCGACGCGACCACTACCACATCGCCGTACCTCACCGCCACTGCAAAGGAAACATAGCTGCATGAAGTAAGAATGCCACAGACAAACGGCAACCAAAGTGGAACACCTTTGCGCGGCAACGGATCGCCCTGCTGGATAGCAAACGGCAGTGCTATAAAAAACACGCCAACACTCTGGGCAACAGTCATTGCAGCGGGTGCTGCACCTGCATTGAGACCAAGCTTGTAGAACAAGCCGATGAAGCCAAACAGACACATGGCGCCTATCGCGAACCACAGGCTCCGGCGATCTCCAGCGGCAGATATCACACTGCCACCTACAGCAAGCACAGCGAAAGCCGCTAATAACAACGCAAATGCCTTGATAACCGTCAGCTGTTCGCCAAGCAACGAGATCGCCAACAAGGCGGTAATAGCGAAGTTCAATCGTACAATGGGCACCAGCGCGACCGCTTCTCCACGGCGCAACGCCAAGAGCACAAACAGAAACGCCGTAAAGGCCAGAACGCCGTTGAGAAGACCGAACCACAGACCCGTTGACCAGACAATCTCGTCCCGCAGGTAAGCAAGCGTGAAAGCGGTGGGAAGGTAGGCCAAGTTTTGCAACAACATGAACGGCCCGACACGAAGCTGCCAGCGCTGACCCCATTTGTAGAAGAAATCGCTGATGCCGAGGAAAGCTAAAGAGAAAAGTGCAAATTGAATTTCGGGCGCCATCATTTCTTATAGAACTGCGGACTTTAGGACTCAGTGGTGCACGCGTCCCTGCATCCGTGTCCGGATTTTGATTTCTCAGCCCTGAGCCCCGAGTCCCGGGTTAGCGGCCTTTGAACACCGGTTTTTTCTTCGCCAGAAATGCCTGCACACCTTCCTGGTAGTCTTCGGAGTCGCAAAGCGCGTATCCCTCATCGCTCTCCGCCGATGTCAGTGGCGTGGGATCATCGAGCCGTCGCATGAACTTTTTGCTTGATCTGGCTGCAAGCGGTGCACCCGCGACAATACGCTTGGCGGTGTCGTACACCTCTTTCTCTAACTCATCATCTGCAACCACCCGGTTGACAAGCCCTCTTCTTTCGGCCTCACGCGCATCCAAGATTCGCCCTTCGAGTACAAGTTCCAACACCAATGCGCGGCCCACAACGCTCTGCACTACCTTCATCTCAGGGTAAGCGAGGGCGTGGCCGAGCTTGTTTATGGGGACGCCAAACTTCCCCGACTCGGCGCTTATGCGCAGATCGCACGCACAGGCGATCTCCATTCCTCCGCCGGTACAAACCCCCATGATCATCGCGATGGTGGCGTGCCGACAATCCAGGATCGCACCCAGGGTGATGGAGATAATCTCGCCGTAGATCTTGGCCTGGGCGGCGTTGGCGCGTTCCTTCGGGAACTCCGAGATATCGGCACCAGCAGCAAAGGCCTCTGAACCGGCGCCACGAAGCACAATGCAACGCAAATCATCGTCCGATGACAGATCCTGTATAGTTGCTGTCAGAAGTTCCCAGGCCGCTTTGGTCAGGGCATTTCGCCTAGGGGGATTATTAATAGTGACGGTAGCAATTTGTCCGTCTCGGCTGATGACAATCGAATCAGACATATTTAAGTGCCTCTAGAATGCTCGCCACTTTTCAACAGTCGAGTTGTTGCGCCAGTTCAATAAGGTCTGATACAGCAAAATCGTAATTAAGTTCGGGTTCCAGATTCGTAGACTGGCTCGGCCCATGTTCCGTCGGTCGACACACGAAAGCGGTTCGGAAACCTAGCTCGCGCGCAACGACAAGATCAGCGTTATGGGCTGCGACCATCATGCATTGTTGTGGCGCCAATCCCAGGAAATCTGCAGTCTTCATGTAGGCCTGCGGCTGTCGCTTGTAATGTCCCGCCACCTCAGCCCCAAGTATTGCGTCCCAAGGTAACCCCGCTCGTTTGGCCATATTAACCAGTAGTGCCACGTTGCCATTCGACAGGGTGGCAAGGATGAATTTTTCTTTCAATCGGGTAAGGCCCTCCACAGAGTCCGGCCAGGGATCGAGTCGGTGCCAGGCCCGATTGAGGTGATCGATTGCGTCGTCGGATATACCTGCGATGCCCATTTTGGCGAGGACATGGTCCAGGCTCATGCGGTGCAAATCATCTAACTTGGTCCAGGGAACCTCACCGCTTCGTACTTTTGACATAGAGGGTTGGTAAAGGGCGCGCCAATCGTCGGCAAACCTCTCCCAGTCCGCCTCAACACCCTGATCTCGCCCAAAGATCTGCCCTTCCCGGGTGATACTACTGCGCCAATCAACGACGGTGCCGAAGACATCGAAGGTCAGCGCTTTAATCCCTGCTATGCCCATCATTGGTTCTTGCGTTATGCATTCAAAAGACGAATCGGCTTGCCCTCCAACCAGGCCCGAATATTTTCCACGGCCTCACCATATGCTAATTCATACGTCTCCCGAATGACGTAGGCCGTATGCCCCGTCAGAATGGCGTTGTCCAGTTTTCTCAAGGGATGATCGCGTGGCAACGGTTCGACGTCGTAAACGTCGATGCCGGCACCGGCGATGGTCCGCTTTTGCAGTACCTCGATCAGCGCCGCCTCCTCAACGATAGGTCCGCGGGATGTGTTGACCAGATAAGCGCTCGGTTTCATCAGCCCAAGCTCACGCCGACCAACGAGACCGCGCGTGCGGTCGCTCAGTACCAGGTGGATCGTCACCACATCAGACTCGGCGAATAGTTTGTCCTTGTCTACCTTGACAGCACCGCATTCTTTGGTGCGTTTGTCGCTTAAGTTTTGGCTCCAGGCGATCACTTTCATGTCGAAGGCGACGCCCACTCTTGCCACCTGGGAACCTAGTTTACCCAGACCCACAATGCCCAAAGTCTTGCCGCGCAGTCCCTCGGCCAAACCCGATTGCCAGCCGCCCTCGTGCATCGCACGGTCCTCGCGCGGGATCTGCTTGAACAGGGCGAGGATCAGCGCCCAGGCATGCTCAAACGCGGGATACGGTAGCAACGCCGTGCCGCACACTGGCAGTCCTCGTTTGCGTGCGGCCTCCATGTCGATGGCGAAATTGCGCATGCCTGTGGTCACCAGCAGTTTCAGCTTTGGCAGCTTTTCGATTAAGGTTGCTGGAAAGGGGGTGCGTTCGCGCATCGCCACCACCACGTCGAAGTCCGCCAGGGCATCTACTACCGCCTGTTCACCCTTGATGTGTTCATTGAACACCGTGAGTTCAACGTCTGACGGCAAGCTACTCCAGTCCGCGGCCTGGAACGCAATATTTTGGTAATCATCRAGAATTGCRACGCGGGTCGTCATTTTTGTTCACYTCCCCCACACCAGGAGTTTCAAGATTCTTATCATTGAGGTACTTAAGGGGTTAATATTCGCCTCCAACYCCRGAGATTACAAGGCTGTGTCTACCACTGCGGCCAGGGCCTCGTTCACCTCAACTCGCGCCAGGAGAAGRTACCCATGCARTTTCGAKTTCTAGGCAATGGCGATGCGTTCGGTAGTGGTGRCCGTTTTAACACATGCATGCTGGTTACGACATCGGCCACAGCTTGCCTCATCGACTGTGGTGCGTCTTCCCCGATCGCCATGCGGCACTTCAACGTGGATTCCAGCACCATAGCTACGATGTTATCGACATATAAGGAGTGACCGTTGACGAAACAGGAGCGAAGAGTCTTGATCGTCAGCTTCGACGGACTACGGCCCGATATGGTCACACCGGCGTTGATGCCGAATCTGACGGCATTTGCGCAAAGCGGTGTGCACTGCACACACAGCCGTGCGACTTTCCCAACTGAGACGCGGGTCAATCAGGCGGCGCTCGTCACCGGTTGCTACCCCACACGGCACGGTATCGTCGGCAACAAGTTTCTCGAGCCGGTCGCATCGCCCGGCAAGCTTTTTAACACCGGCGATGAGACGCAGCTCGCCGAAGGCGATCGTAAGCTCAACGGGAAACTACTAGACGTCCCCGTGCTGGGCGAGATTTTGGCACAACACAATAAGGACCTCGCCGTAATCAGTGCCGGCACACCCGGCGGGACGCGCATGCTGCATCATAGGGCGGAAACATCGGGTGGCTTTCGTCTTGCCTTGCACCGCCCAGACGCATCAGTGCCTGCAGAACAGGTTGATGCGGTGCTTCATCGCCTTGGTCCGATTCCAAAACATGAGATCCCCAGTCTCGGCTGGTTGACCTATTCGACGAATGCCTATCTCAGCTACATCGAGCCGCAACTCAAACCCAACGTGTGCATCCTGTGGTTCTGCGAGCCCGACAATAGCTATCACTTTCGCGGCATAGGGAGCGAGCCGAACCTGACGGCCATCCGTCATGCAGACGCTGAGTTCGGTCGAATTCTGCAGTGGCGCGAACAATCCGAAGCCGGTGATCGACTACAGCTCATCACCATGTCCGATCATGGTCAGATCACGGTCGTTGGTCAGGCGGTCGACATCGCGGGAGGTCTGAGAGAAGCGGGGTTCACTGTAGGTGAGACCGTGTCCGAAGGTGCTGACGCGGCGCTCGCCTTGGCCAGTGCCGGTGGCATCTACGTGCGCGACTCCGATGCGGAGCTGACCCGTGCGATCGTTTGCTGGCTGCAGGCCCAGTCCTGGTGTGGCCCCCTTTTTACACGCGAGGGCAAACACGGCACGCTGTCGCACGCGCAGGTCGGCATCGAGCACCGTCGCGCCCCCGATATCGGGTTGGTGCTGCGCAACGACGATGCCGTTAATGAACACGGTGTGGCGGGCTCGTGCCAGCACGATTCGACGTTTTATCCTATCGGCGGCGGCCTGCACGGTGGACTACACCGCTTCGAGCTCAACAACTGGCTCGCCATGAGCGGTGATGCCTTCCGCCCCGCCTACGAGTCTTCGTTGCCGACAGGCTTGATCGACRYCSYGCNCGACGGTGCTGACCCCCAACGCGCCCGAGGCCGAGCGCCTGGTCGGCCGGCAAATCGCCGATGTCGCGGGCATGGTCGAGGCCGCCTACGATCTCTTGGACCTGGGCCCGGAGGCGGTGCTGGTCAAGGGCGGGCACCTGGACGGGGAGACCGTGACCGACGTGCTCGCGACCGGGCGGGGGCACGAGACCTTCGCGAGCCCGCGCATCGAGACGCCGCACACCCACGGCACCGTCCTTGACGATCCCCTCGCCATCCCAGAGAACCTTGTCGAAGCCCGTCACACCTCCGTGAAGATGGCACGGAACGCCGCCCGGCTCGTTGTTCGTGGCCAGCTTGTAGTCATGCCCGTCGAGGGTGAACCGCCCATTCGCAATGCGATTGCCGTATCGACCGACGACGCTGCCGAAGTATGGCGTGGACTCGAGGTAGTCCGCGAGTCGGTCATAGCCGAGTACGACGTCCGCAGACTTGCCGCTTCGGTCCGCAGCGGTGAGCGAGACGATGATGCAGCCGTAGTCGGTGACGGACATCGACATGCCGCCTGCGCCTCGAAGCGTGT
>LXTK01000069.1 GCA_001643475.1 Proteobacteria bacterium SPGG2
GGCAGGAAGGTGCTATCGCTATACACACCCGCCTGCAGAATCAACAGCGCCCCGAGCGCATCGCCATAGAGTCGTTCTACCGTGGTGTCGTCGAGCTGTGACAAATACACCCGTTCGCCCAAATCAGTGATCAACAAGAAACCCTTCTCGGTATTGCTTTCGAATACCTTGGGGACGTTCAGACCGAGCTCATGGAAACGCGTCGCCAGGCGCACATACGGCCCTAGGTCTAACTGTGCCGGCGGCGCATCCATGGCAATGTAGGATTGGTCACCAGCCCTGACACGAAAATAACGACGGAAGCTCGCATCGGCGGTCGCCGGTTCGAGCTCATACGCCGATGTCGCCAGCACCTTCGCGAGCCATGTTTGCAATGCTTGCAGTCTGTCGTCCAATTTGCCTACTTAGCGCCATCGATGCTTGATGGCGCACCGATTCTATGCAATTTTACGGCCTACCCAATGAACAAAGTACACTCATGCCCCAGCCCCGCTGTTGGGTCTATCTCGCCATTGTAGCTGTCGTCAGCTCTCAGCCGAGCTTTGCTGATCCGGTTGCGGGTTGCCCTGCCCCCCCGCCGAAACCGTTTTTCGAGGCCACATCTGAAGAGACGGAGGCGCACGCAGATCGTATGGAAACCGATGACGACGAGACAGTTTCATTATATGGGAATGTCGAGCTGCGGCGAGGAGATCAGCGTGTGTTGGCCGACGAAATCATCTACAACAAGCCAAAATCAGAACTGCAGGCGCGTGGGAATGTAACCCTCGAAAGTTTGGACGGAGATCAATTTCAGGCACCCGAGATCTATCTGCGACTCGACTCTAAAACCGGATACGCCGAATCCACAACCTATCGATTGGGTAGCAACGATGCCCGCGGCAGTGCCGGGCGCATACACTTTAAGGGCGAGGGACTCATCCAACTCAAGGACGTGCGCTACACTACTTGCCCCAAGAGCCAGGAGGACTGGTACTTGCGCCTAGGTGATTTAAAGGTAGACAAGAACCGCAAGGTCGGTAGTACCCACAACGCAACCATCAAGTTCAAGCGGGTACCGATTTTCTACTGGCCCTATCTTCGCTTCCCTGTTTCTGATGAACGTCTGTCAGGGTTTCTCATGCCCGAATTCGGTCGCTCAGATAAGCTCGGCACCGAGCTTTCGGTGCCGTATTACTGGAATATTGCTCCTAACTTCGACACCACGATTACGCCGCGAGTACTGAGCAAACGGGGCCTACAGATACGCAACGAGATTCGCTACCTAGGGAGACCATTGAACGGTCGACTCGATTTCGCGTTTCTCGAAGACGACGATGAAACCGGCGAGGACCGTTGGGCCGGTCATTACCTACACCGCCAAACACTCGGTCAGAGTTGGAGCGCTGCCGTCGATTACGCGAAGGTATCCGATGACGACTACCCCGATGACTTCGGTAACAACCTGGCGATCGCCAGCCTCACCCACTTAAGGCAGGAAGCCGACATTGGCTATAATGGCACCGTCTGGGACTTCGGCACGCGGGCCCAGAGCTTCCAGACCATAGACGACACTATAGCTCTCGCCGATCGTCCGTACGATCTACTGCCACAACTATCGCTATCGGCGCGACCTGCTATTACCCCCGGCAGATTGCACCCCGAACTAGACAGCGAGCTCACGAACTTCGAGCGTGACAATAGTCTAACCGGTGGCCGCCTAAACCTGCGACCGGCCGTGAGCCTGCCGTTTCGCAATAGCTACGGGTTCATAACGCCGAAACTAAGTGTCACCCATATCGCCTACGACCTAGACGTCTTAGGCACGACTGACGATAAACCGGATGTCACCGTGCCCAGTTTCAGCCTCGACAGCGGGCTCTTCTTCGAGCGCCCGATGCGCATGCGCAACGGTGCTTTCATACACACCCTGGAACCGCGCCTATTCTATTTAAAAATACCTGAGGAAGATCAAGACACGCTGCCGGATTTCGACACCAGCCTGCCCGATTTGACCTTCGCCAATCTATTCCGCGAGAACCGCTTTGTTGGCGGTGACCGAGTCGGTGACACCGATCAAGTTACGCTCGCACTAACCACACGCGTCATCGGCGCTACCGATGGCATCGAACGCCTGCGGGTGAGTCTTGGCCAGATCTTCTTCTTTGAAGACCGCGAGGTCAACCTACCTGCCGGCATAGATACCAGTGACGAATCCGACATCATCTTAGACCTCACGGCGCGGCTAGCCGAGCGCTGGGCCATGCGGGCCTTCCTGCAGCGGGATCAGGAAATTGGCCAGACCCAACGCAGTGAATTGTTCTTCCAGTACCAACCGGCACCGGACAAGATCGTCAATTTCAGTCAGCGGTTCGACAGAGACGAGTTTAAGCAAGTAGACGTGTCTGTACACTGGCCGCTAAAACCGCGTTGGACGGTACAGGCCGGCACGAGCTATTCGCTCGACGATAACACCAATCTGGACTCGCACGCGGGCCTGCAATACCGCTCGTGTTGCTGGGGGATTCGTTTCTTCGCCAGGCGACGCATCGACAGCAATGACGAGCAAGTAAACAGTATACAATTACAGCTGACGTTGAACGGACTTGGCGAATGGGGCAGCGCACCGGATAACCCACTCGACGAAAGCGTATTTGTGCCGACAGCGGGCTTTGGTCGCGACCGCCGTCGTTACCGATGATTCGTGTTATGCTGTACACATGCTCTCTGCGCTAGCTGCATAGCGCGCGCGTTTGATATGTTGATGAAACCTTTCATTGTGCGAACCTTCTTGTTGACGATCACCTTGTCGGTGTGTGGGCTGGTGGCGCCAGCCCTAGCCGTCATCGTAGATATCGATCGCATTGTCGTGGTGGTCAACGAAGACGTCATTACCAACACCGAATTGAAAGCCCGTATCGAAGAGATTAGGCAGGAGCTGGCAGCACGAAATATTGACCCACCTACAGAATCAGTCCTCCGAAAGCAAGTGGTCGAACGTATGGTCTTGGAGCGAATTCAGTTGCAACTTGCCGACGAGGCCGGGGTGCGAGTTAATGACAAGGATGTGGAACAGGCCGTTGCGCGCGTGGCCGAGCGCAACAACAGGACGGTCGAAGAGTTCTATCGGGCACTTCGCGGTGACGGCATCGAAATCGAGCGTTATCGCAGTCAGATCCGTACCGATCTAAAAATCCAACGACTGGTGCAAAAAGAGATAAACAATCGCATAACTGTATCGGACGTCGAGATAGAGAATTTCTTTGCCACCCGCAATAAGCAAGCTCAGGTCGACGACACCTATCGCGTTTCACAAATATTGATTGCCGTGCCTAACTCGGCCACCCCTGAACAAGTAGAGGCCGCGAAAACCAAGGCCGAGGGTATTCATCAATCTCTGCTGGCGGGTGCTCATTTCGAACAAGCGGCAATCACCCACTCCGATGGACAAAAGGCCTTGCAGGGTGGGTCGCTGGGGTGGAAGAAACCCGGCCAGTTACCGGGCATGTTCCTAGAATCGCTGTTGGCCTTGCAGCCGGGCAGCGTCAGCGATGTATTACGAAGCCCAGTTGGGTTTCATATCCTGAAATTGGATGAACGCAAGCTCGGTGCCCAAGCGCAACCTATAGCTCAGGTCCACGTGCGTCACATCTTGTTGCGACCAAGCGAGATCCGATCGATCTCGGAGGTTATGATCAAACTGGAGCAACTCAGAGAACGGGTGTTAAATGGCGAGGACTTCGCCGAGCTCGCCCGCGCCCATTCCGAAGATAAGAGCTCAGCCGCCAAGGGCGGCGACCTCGGTTGGGTAAATCCGGGGCAGACGGTGCCCGAGTTTGAAAGAAAAATGAACGAGCTCGAACCAAACGAATTGAGCGAGCCGGTAGAAACGCCTTTCGGTTTGCATTTGATACAGGTACTTGCTAAGCGCATGCATGACGTCAGTGAAGAGCGTAGTCGTGCCGACGCTCGCCAGCAAATCCATACCCGCAAGGCCGACGCCCGCTATGAACAATGGTTACGCCGAATGCGGGACGAGGCCTACGTGAACTATCGGCTGGAGGATGAGTAGGCACACGGCTAGCGGAAACTGATTTTGGCCCCGTGCGCCAGACATCAGTGATCCAATGTGCTGACGCGCCCAACTCGTAACTGGCCATGACGAATAATATTCCCGTTCTCGCATTGACCACCGGCGAACCCGCCGGTATCGGTCCCGACCTTTGTGTGATGCTTGGGCAACAACCCCCTGATTGTTGTGTCGCACTCATTGCCGACCCCGAAGTCCTCGAACAGCGCGCCGCCATGATGGCATTACCGTTCACAGCGCGACCATGGCAGGGGCGCGCATCCGCGGCCCCCGGCATCACCATACTACCTATCAATACCGGTAGATCGGTGCACGCCGGCCGCCTCGACCAGGCCAATGTACCTTACGTCATCAATATGCTCGAGACCGGGATAGACGGTTGCCTAGATAAGGAATTCGACGCCTTAGTGACGGCACCGTTGCATAAAGGGGTGATCAACGACGCGGGTGTTTTCTTCAGTGGTCATACCGAGTTTCTTGCCGCGCGCACCGGCAGCGCCCAGGTGGTCATGATGTTAATAAACGACGACCTGCGCGTCGCCCTAGCCACCACCCATCTGCCGCTGGCCGAAGTCAGTCAACACATCACCCGAAGCCTGATCACCGGCGTGCTGCGGGTGCTACATCGCGAATTAAAAGACAAATTCTCTATCAACAACCCGCGTATTCTAGTGTGTGGCCTTAATCCACACGCCGGCGAGTCGGGGCACCTCGGCCGCGAGGAGATAGAAGTGATCGCGCCCGCGATCGAAGAACTCAAGCAAGAGGGCCTAGCGCTACGCGGACCGGTGCCGGCCGATACCGCGTTCACACCGGCCCAGCTCGCGAATGCAGATGCGGTGCTGGCCATGTATCACGACCAAGGGTTGCCGGTTCTCAAACATCGTGGTTTCGGTCGCGCCGTTAACGTCACCTTAGGCCTACCGTTCGTGCGTACGTCCGTCGACCACGGTACTGCTCTCGATCTCGCCGGTACTGGCCAGGCCGATCCGACCAGTCTGCGGGCGGCGATCGATGCGGCGGTCTCGCTTGTGTCGACATGACTACGACCCCCGTCCGTAAACGCTTTGGCCAACACTTTTTACACGACGCCAGTGTGTTGGACCACATCATCCAAGCATTCGCACCACAACCAAGCGACCATGTGGTCGAGATCGGCCCCGGCCGTGGTGTACTTACACGTGTGCTGGCATCACGCGTAACGCGTCTGCATGCGCTCGAGATCGATCGTGACTTGGTGGCCGAACTCGATGCCGACCCCTTACTTGCCAAGAATGTCACGGTGTACAACGCCGACGCGCTATCATTTGACTATTGCGCGCTGGTAGATCGAGAGCGCAAGCTTCGGGTAATCGGCAACCTTCCCTACAATATTTCTACTCCGCTGTTGTTCCATCTGCTTGACCAACTAAACTGTCTCGAGGACATGTGCTTCATGTTGCAACGTGAGGTGGTTGATCGCTTATGCGCACAGCCGAACAACAAAGCCTACGGCCGCTTGGGGGTTATGGTGCAACGGCGCTGTAGGGTAGAGAAACTCTTCACCGTGAAACCGGGGGCGTTCAGACCACCACCAAAGGTGGACTCTGCCGTTGTGCGTTTGCGCCCGCATGCCCAACCACCGGTAACCGTTAACGCCGAAGCTGTGTTCGCCAGTATCGTACAGGCGGCCTTTGTGCAACGGCGCAAGACCCTGCGCAACGCTTTAAAGGGCTTCCTTAACGATCAGCAAATACGTGCACTCGATATCGACCCTACGCGCCGTGGAGAAACATTGACGTTAGAAGAGTTTGCAGCCCTGAGTAACGCAGTAGAACGGCAATGAGCAACAAAGGACTATCGCCAGCATGCTGCTCCATAGGGAGTTTGTCACCGTAGCCAAAACCAAGAGCGATAAGCTCGCCTTTCTGGATCGCTCGACGGGCCTGCGAGTGAGCTACGCGCGGGCGTTACTGGGTTCACTCCTGCTGGCGCGCAGATTCAGACAATACGAAGACGGCTATATCGGGATCATGATTCCCAACTCTGCCGGCTGCGCCCTGTCGGTTCTGGCCACTCTGATGGCAGGCCGGGTGCCGGTGATGATCAACTACTCGACCGGCGCCGAACAGAATGCGCGTTTTGCGCAACGCAAGTGTGACTTTAAGACCATCATCACTTCACGCACCCTGCTGGAAAAAATCGGTTGCGACCTTGTCGATGGCATGGTGTGTATCGAAGACATCATGCAACAAGTTACCGCGTTAGAAAAATTGCGCGCGTTGTTAAAATCTAAACTGCCGACGCGATCCATACTCAAGCAGATTCATCACGGCGATCCCGATGACACCGTAGTCATCCTCTTTACCAGCGGCAGTGAGCACGAGCCCAAGGTGGTAGAACTGAGCCATCGCAACATTGGCTCAAACGTCAACGCGACCAGAGAAGTGTTTGCGTTCCATGAAACCGATATCTTGCTAGCGATCCTGCCTCTGTTTCATGTGTTCGGACAAACGGCCAATCTGTGGCTGCCACTCAGTCTGGGTTTGACGACCGTCACTTACGCCAACCCACTGGAGTTCAAGACCGTTAGCCATATTATTCGTCAAGATAAACCGACGATTCTGGTCGCCACACCCTATTTCTTGATGGGCTATCTACGACAATCGTCCCCCGGTGACTTTAAGTCGTTACGGATTGTGGTGGTCGGGGCAGACAAGGCGCCCGAATGGCTGCGACGTGCCTACGAAGAACAGCACGGGGTGAGCATATACGAGGGCTACGGAACGACTGAAACCAGTCCAGTGATCTCGGTCAATCTGCCTGGCGCAGCAAAACCTGGAAGCGTCGGCCGGCCACTGCCGAGGGTGTCCGTAAAGATCACCGACATAAATAGCGGTAAGGTGCTGGGTCCCGGACGGGAGGGTAAGGTGCTGGTGAAAGGTGACTTGGTCATGAAGGGATATCTAGGAGACATCGAGAAGACGGCGTTACGGATCGAAGACGGTTGGTATGAGACCGGCGACATGGGCATGCTAGACGAAGACGGCTATCTATGGCACCGCGGTCGGTTAAAGCGGTTCRTCAAGATCGGTGGTGAGATGGTTTCGCTGGTGCTAGTGGAGGACGAGCTGCAASMGATCRTRCCGGACGACACCSAATTGTGTGTGGTCGAAATCCCCGACGCGAAAAAGGGAGCAAGYATCGTAGTGGCATTGGATCACGAAGTCGATCGAAAAGATGTCCTCGACAAACTGTCCCAGCGTCTGCCGCCACTAGCGTTACCGCGCCACTTCGTCGTGTTCGACGAACTCCCGAAGATGGACAGCGGCAAAGTCGATTTTCGCAAGACCGCAGATCTGGTAATGCGGCGGTTGAAGCCGACGTAGGTCTTCTAGACTTCTTAATGAGTCACCGTTGGCGACCTAATACCGGGGCGCTGGCCCGGTAATGTCCGAAACGCGAGACAATCACAATTCAGACGATCCCCCTCGGTAAGCCTCGCCGACTTGATCCCGAGAATCGCCTTCCGACGAATGGCGTGAATGACACCGAGATCGACGAAGTCCGCCTGGCGGAGTGTGACAATCACGCTCCTGAGCGTACTCCCACAAGAAAGCCCGTATAACGATTTGCGTGAGCGATAATACACTGTCGCGCAAGCTGACGTGCAAGACAGGGATTGTTCCCAACAATCCTTCTGCATTTCCACCATCCCTGGCGGTCAGATGTCGGAAGGTAGAGTAATGCAGGAGCAATTACCGAGCCGGCGCCCCGGTTAGAATGATTGTCGCCGCAGGCGACTCATTTAAACGTGGTTCATACATCGTCGCGTCAGGGACATAATATGCGGTACGGGGCCCCGCGCCCCGTCAGGTAACAAAACTTGAGCAACGGTATAGAAATGGTGACTAAAACCGAATACCAGCAAATACAGAGCTACGTGACCTTAGATGGCTCGCAAATAAGGGAACTGATGCATCCACGTGTAAACAAAAACCAAGCGCAGAGTCTTGCCGAAGCCATTGTGCCCCCTGGTGGCAAGACTCGACTACATCGGCATCTGCGAACCGAAGAACTTTATCATTTCACTTCTGGGCACGGGCTCATGACGCTTGGCGACGAAACTTTTGATGTTAGAGGTGGTGATACTGTGTGTATTCCGCCGGGCACAGCACACCAGCTAAACAACACCGGTGACATTGCGCTAAAGCTCTTGTGCTGTTGCTCGCCCGCTTATTCCGATGACGATACGCAATTGTTAGAATAGGCCGACCTCGATCGTGCAATACGCCCAAGATCCATGACTAGACATACGGCACCGTTTGGCACGTGGGTGTCACCGATCACCTCGGATCTCATTGTTTCTGAGACCATAGCTATTGGTTCGATAGCGCTTGATGGTGATGACATCTACTGGGTAGAGGCGCGCCCCATCGAAGGTGGGCGCAATGTTATTGTTCGCCGTACCGCAGACGGACAACTGACCGATGTCACGCCGTCATCCTTCAATGCCAGAACACGCGTTCATGAGTACGGCGGTGGCGCTTTTGCGATAGCAGACGGGGTCGTGTTTTTTTCCAACGACGAAGATCAGCGGATCTACCGTCAAGACCCCGACCGCACCCCAGCCCCGATCACGCCGACCGGCCCCCTGCGTTATACCGATGGCGTGATCGATCGCCGCCGTGGGCGATTGATTTGTGTACGCGAGGACCATGGTAACGATGGCGAACCGTGCAATACCCTCGTGGCGGTACCGCTGACGGGCGTAGACTCCGGGCAAGTATTGGTAACAGGTAGTGACTTTTATTCGTCACCACGTTTACATCCGGATGGTCACAGCCTCGCGTGGCTCAGTTGGAATCACCCCAACATGCCGTGGGATGGCACCGAGCTATGGGTGGCGTCACTGGACGGCCAAAGCGGGCTCGGTGAACCCACTTGCGTCGCTGGCGGTGTCGACGAATCCATCTTTCAACCCGAATGGTCGCCGGATGGCGCACTGTATTTTGTCTCCGACCGTAGTGGCTGGTGGAACCTTTATCGCTGGCGCGATGGAAAAGCCGAGGCTTTGCTGTTAAAGCAAGCGGAGTTTGGATTACCGCAATGGGGGTTTGGCATGTCCACCTACGGATTCGCCGCCGACCACCAAATCGCCTGCACATACAGCAGCGATGGCGACTCTAAGCTCGTTACGATCGACACCATGAGTGGCGAATCGGCAGAGATCGAAACGCCCTATACCAGTATCAGTGGTCTACGAGTCTCACCCAAGCACGCTGTATTTATAGCTGCTTCGCCCACGGAGACTGCCGCCGTTGTCTCGCTTGATCTGACCACCCACCGTACCGAAATGTTGCGCCGCACGAGCCGGCTTACGATTGACAAGCGCTTTGTCTCGCGGCCGCAGGCAATCACTTTCCCCACTGCACAGGATGAAGTTGCGCACGCCTTCTTCTATCCACCGTGCAACCCTGACTACACAGCACCCGCTAGCGATCGACCACCGTTGATCGTCAACTGCCACGGCGGCCCCACCGGTGCCACATCGAGTGAGTTAAGGCTTAAGACCCAGTTTTGGACCAGCCGTGGTTTTGCACTTGTGAACGTCAACTACCGGGGTAGCAGCGGTTATGGTCGCGCCTACCGTGAAAGCCTGAATGGCCAATGGGGGATTGCTGATGTGGCTGACTGTGTTAACGCCGCGCGCCACCTTATTGAGCAAGGTCGCGTGGATCCCGCCAAGATAGCCATTTCCGGCGGCAGTGCGGGCGGATATACCGTGCTATGCGCGCTGACGTTTCACGATGTTTTTAAGGCGGGCGCCAGTCATTACGGCATTAGCGATCTAGAAGCCTTGGCCAAAGACACCCACAAGTTTGAGTCACGTTATCTCGATCGGCTCGTTGGACCCTACCCGCAACAACGTGACACATACCGGGAGCGCTCACCGATCCGTTTTCCGGATCGCCTTTCATGCCCGGTTATATTCTTCCAAGGCCTCGAAGACGCGGTAGTGCCACCCAACCAGGCGGAACAAATGGTACAGGCACTCGTAAGTAAGGGGTTACCGGTTGCCTATGTACCGTTTGCGGGTGAACAGCACGGTTTTCGGCGGGCGGAGAATATTAAGCGCGCTATGGATGCCGAGCTCTATTTCTATGGACGTGTCTTTGGCTTCGAACCGGCAGACTCGATCGAACCGGTGGAAATAGAGAATTTGTAACTATGTAGAAAATTGGCGGGTTACTCACGAGTACGAAAAACCCAACGCAAAGGCGCAGAGGCACAAAGTTCTTGGATGTCAAAAACCAATCCTAATACAGATTTTCTTTGCGTCTTCGCGCCTTTGCGTTGAGTCGTTCTCGTAACGAGCCACTTATTCGATATTGGTACTGGGCTACAGAAGCGGTTAGAGCGGTCGCAACTGACACTAACTTTCTAACTCCTTCATCGTACTTTCAATCCAGTCCTCAGACAACTTTGTAATCTCGGCCGCGCTGCGTCCACGACTTTCAATAACTGGGCCGATGGCGACACGAATCACGCCCGGACGTTTAACAAAGCCGCGGCGCGGCCAAAAGCTACCGGCATTATGCGCAATAGGGACGACGGGATAACCGCTCTTGGCCGCTAGTATCGCCCCACCTTGCTTGTATTTTCGGCGCGTTCGTGGCGGCAGACGCGTCCCTTCCGGAAAGATCAACACCCACAAGCCGTCTGCGAGTCGATC
>LXTK01000273.1 GCA_001643475.1 Proteobacteria bacterium SPGG2
TTCCTACGTCCCTGTAGGTCGCCTGCGCCCGCGGCATTAGTGCATCTGACCTCCATGGACGGAGGAAATGCAGAAGGATTGTAGGAACAATCCCTGCCATGCACGTCAGAACAATCCCCGCCTTGCCATCACCTACGGCGACGATGTGCTAATGCGACCGGCGTGAGCTAGTATATTTTGCCGACGGCGATATAAAGCGAAACTAGTTGTGCGGGCCGCACATTTTATGACGAACCCTCTTAAGGGTATTACCGACATTAAACGAATTGTCCGTGCCACTGCTTATTCGTTTGCGGGGTTTAGGGCGGCGATCGTTGGTGAGGCCGCCTTTCGCCAGGAATTGGCGCTGTTCGTTATCCTCGCCCCGCTTGGTGCTTGGCTCGGCCAGACTGGTGTCGAACGTGCGTTGTTGATTGGTAGCCTGATGGTGGTTCTTATTGTTGAACTGTTGAACTCAGCCGTGGAGGCAGTGGTAAATCGTATCAGTACCGAGCGTAACGAATTGTCTGGCATTGCCAAAGACCTTGGTTCAGCCGCCGTGTTTGTGGCCCTCACGCTGGTGGTGGTGGTGTGGGCGCTGCTGCTCGTCCCCCGGCTTTTTACATGAGTTGTGACGGGTAACTTCGACCGCTAATCGCTCCGCGTCACTTCGCTCTTCTTCAATTCCTCATCGAACGCCGCGAACTCGGTTATAGGCGCCAGGCAACTATGACCGGCACACACGTAAGCAGTGACAGTGTTCTTAGGCGCACGTTCGGCCAGCATGCCGGGAAGGTCAGACGCATCCTCGGGGATAGCCACCGTGAACCGTCGTGGCGCATAAAATTGGTTGCAGCGCTCTATCCACGGTCGCACGTCGTCCCCGCTGCCGCGAAGCACGATCGTTTCAGTCGGGAACAAATACTCTTCGACCGCCGATAACAATGTTCCATGCCCCGATGGTGATTGCGAAATCGAACTGTGTAAGGCCTTAAGCGTACGCTCCGCCGCTTCAAGGTAGGTTGTTTCGCCGAGCAAGTGACCAAGACGGAGCAAAACGTGGGCAGCCACGCTATTGCCAGAAGGAATCGCATCATCGTGGGTAGGCATTGGACGATAGACGAGTTCTTCGTGATCGTCAGCAGTAAAGTAAAAACCCCCACTGTCGTTTTGGAAGTGTTCAAGGACTGTGTCCGCCAGCGTTTGCGCGAACTCGAGCTCGCCCATAGACCAACGTGCTCGCAGAAGCTCGAGCAAGCCGTCTATTAGGAAGACATAATCATCGAGATAGGCATTTAGGTGGGCACGTCCATCTTTGCTGGTTGCCAGCAATCGACCATCTTTCCAGAGTTGGTCGCGGACGAACGAAAGCGCCGCTTCCGCCGACTTGATCAGCTCAGGGCGGGCGAGCAAACGGCCGGCGCGTGCCATGCCCTTAATCATCAGTCCATTCCAAGAGGTCAGTATCTTTTCATCGCGCCCAGGTCGTACGCGTTTTTCGCGTACCCGCAAGAGTTTTTGATGTCCGTTCTCGAGGGTGGCAACGACCTGCGATTCGGGTATGCCCATATCATTGGCGACCGAAGCGGTATCGGCACGAACATTTAGATGCCATCTCCCTTCGAAATTAGCACTACCGTTCAGACCGTAACGACGTTGTACAGCGGACCACTCCTCGTCGCTTAGAAGATCTTTTATCTCGTCGGCGGTCCATACATAAAACTTCCCCTCTTCTCCTTCAGAGTCTGCATCCAGAGTTGAATAATAACCTCCCTCTGGTGATTGCATTTCACGCATTACCCAATCGGCAGTGGCCGAGGCAATGCGTGAAAAAAGTTGATCCCCGGTGGCAATTGTGGCGTCGGCATATAAATTCAATAACTGTGCGTTGTCGTACAACATTTTCTCGAAGTGAGGGATCATCCACGCCTCATCGACCGAATAACGACAAAACCCACCACCGAGTTGATCATAGAGTCCTCCTGACGCCATCGCGTGCAAAGTATGCGCCGCCATGCTCAGTGCTTGTGAATCGGTATCGTCGGAGATCACACTCTGTGCCCAATAACGCAGACATCGATCAATAGAAGGTGGATGAGGAAACTTAGGTGCGGCACCGAATCCGCCGTTGCGCGGGTCGTATTGCTGTTTGAGTTCTGCGTACGCCTGGTTCAGCACATGGGGGGTTATCTGGGCTGTATCAGTGGTGACGCTGGGTTGTATGCGTTTAAAGATATCACGCAACGATTCGCTCTGTTGATCCAGAGAATCACGATTTTCCCGATAGAATCTCGCGACGCGGTTTAAGACATCACTGAATGCGGGCATACCGTATCGGGGCTCCTTTGGAAAGTAGGTGCCGCCAAAGAAGGGCATGTGATCGTCCGGTTTCAGAAACATGTTAAGCGGCCAACCACCCGGGCGTTGTATTAAAATCTGGTGCGCGGTCTGGTAAATCTTGTCTAAATCCGGCCGTTCTTCACGGTCGACCTTAATGCACACGAATAGATCATTCATCAATTTGGCAACATCGTCATCCTCGAATGATTCGTGCTCCATGACATGGCACCAATGACAGGCGGAGTAACCTATTGATAGCAGAATGGGCTTGTCCTTTGTTTGCGCGAGCCCAAGCGCCTCATCGTTCCAACCGAACCAGTCCACCGGATTATAGGCGTGCTGCAGCAAGTACGGGCTAGTCTCTGTGATGAGTCGATTGGTGTGTCGTGTGTCTGCCATGATCGAGGATATAATCTGCTGACGTTCTACCATATCGGATCATACAGTATTTGTCGCAAAGAACGATCAGAGTTTCTAACACTCCCACGTCGGTCCTGCTACTATTTAGCATGATCGTTCTAAGATAATCTCAACAAAAACCGTAATTCGCGAAATACTTTGGCAAAGTTTTGGAACAAAATTAAGCGCAAGAAGAAACGCCGCAAGCATAGGCCGAAGGTAACTACAGACCCTGGCCTAAAGGCGATCGAGAGTCTCGTGGTCGAAGAGATCGAGATGAGTTCCGTCGCCACACCGCGTTTGGGCCCGAAGTCGAAGAGATACAAGGGACCGGCAGTGCGTTACGCCACCAAAGTGGTGTTAGCCTGGATGGGATTGTGGCTCTTGCCGGTGCTTGCCTCGTTGTTTGCAAGGTCGCCTTGGCCGGTTGATGAAACACGGTTGCTTGCGGTTGCCTGGGAGATGTGGATACGCAGCGACTGGCTGGTTCCGTATCTGAATGGTGAGATTTACACGCAGCAGACACCGCTTATGTTCTGGCTGATTAATCTGGGGTGGACGGTGGCGGGTGTCAACGAATGGTGGCCACGGCTGATCCCGGCATTATTCGGCCTGGGAAGTCTTATCCTAGTCGAAAAATTGGCGCGCGCGTTGTGGCCGGGGCAGATAAACATCGCTGCCTATGCGCCGGTAATAATGCTGGGTATGTTGTGCTGGACCATCTTTTTGACGCTAACTTTGGACGGCATGCTATTGGTTTTTTTCACCTCATTAGGTGCGGTTGCCATTACCACGATGCTCCGCAAGCGCCGTCGACTTGCGTGGCCTTTACTCGGATTAAGCCTAGGCCTTGGTGCGTTGGCTGGTGGCCCAGCAATTTTTGTCTACCTGTTGCCGTTGGCTTTGCTCGCACCCTTCTGGGTTGGCAGTAAGCGTAAAGTGAAATGGAGTCGTTGGTACGGCAAAATAGCCAAAGCAGTGGTCGTCGCTGCCGGCATCTGCATAGTATGGGCGGTCATTGTTTCACAAAGACCGGATGGCGCCGCTTATATAGACAGTTTGCTCACGGCACCTTTAATGGGTGCGGGCTTGGAATTTTTCGCGTCGTCTCCTCCCTGGTGGTGGTATCTCGCATTGGTGCCTGTAGTTACTTTACCCTGGTCTATCTTTCCGTTGGTGTGGATGCGGTTGTGGCATGTACGCCGCGAAAAAATCGATTCTGGCCTGGCATTTTGTTTGTTTTGGGCATGGCCGACGATTGTGGTCTTGTCGTTGATGACGCTCAAGCAGCCCCAGCTCTTGTTGCCGTTATTACCCGCGTTTGCGCTTGGCATGGCGTATCTATTGCTGGATAAAGATTTGGTGGCTCATGAATAAGGCAGTGTTTTTTCAAGTATGGCCTTCCCTATAGTATTTCTAGGCGGCACGCTGGCCGCTCTTCCCGGATTGCCGCGAGTTGAAGCATTGCCTTCTATGCTTTGGGAACTTTCGCCTTTCATAGGCATTACCATCGCTTTCGTAGGTATCGCCCTTGCTTGGTTGCCGGTTACCGGCGGAACCCAGCGGGTCATGAACCTTACTGTTGGTGGGATATCGCTGTTAGTTTTGGTTATTCTAAGCGTTGGCTCGCAGTTTGATGGCCTCTATCGCGCGAACGAAGCAGCGGCGTACCTTGCCAACGCCGAACGCCAACAACGTCCGATTGCCCACGTCGGTCCCTACGATGGGCAGA
>LXTK01000274.1 GCA_001643475.1 Proteobacteria bacterium SPGG2
GTCGTCTCGACTCAGGTTGGGACAAGCAGGAAGTATCCGATCTATTGGTCTATGTAGCAGTTGGTGTGATTCTCGGCGGGCGTCTGGGGTATACGCTGTTTTATGGTGCTGGGCACTTTCTTACGAATCCGTTAGAAATACTACAGATCTGGAAGGGTGGGATGTCCTTTCACGGCGGACTATTAGGTGTCATTGTTGCGATGGCCCTCTACGCATGGAAGACGAAGCGCTCGTGGCTGGGAGTCACGGATTTCAGTGCGCCCTTAGTAGCGATTGGGCTGGGGGCGGGCCGTATCGGGAACTTTATAAATCACGAGCTTTGGGGTCGGGTCACGGATGTTCCTTGGGGTATGTTATTTCGCAATGCTGGTCCCCAACCTCGACACCCTACGCAACTCTATGAATTCGCGCTCGAAGGCGTAGCATTGTTCCTGATTCTCTGGATTTATTCTTCCAAGCCCCGCCCCACCGCTGCGGTATCAGGTTTGTTTTTGGTGAGTTATGGTGTATTCCGCAGCGCAATCGAGTTAGTGCGTGAGCCTGATGCGCACCTCGGCTATCTTGCCTTTGGTTGGCTAACAACCGGCCACGTCTTGAGTTTTCCTATGATCGTCGCCGGCGTGTTCTTAATGACCTTGGCCTATCGTAGGTCGACTCATTAAGCGCTGACGGCACATTCCTTTATACTTACACCTATGTGCGCAGTTATGGTGCGAGCCCAGATAGCGCTCGTATTTTTGATGCTCTTGCACGGGACGACCTTAGTATTGCCCGCGTTTGCGTCCGTTGAGTTGCAACAACAGCGGCAGGACTATTTAGATGCGACGCGGGCCTTAAAAAAGGGTGACCTTGATACCTTTCACGCTTTGTACACGCGCTTGGATGACTATATCTTGCAGGGATATCTCCAGTACGAATTTCTAAAGGAGCGCATTTCTTCGACACCAATCGGCGCAATTCGGAGGTTCTTAGACGAGAATAAACATGCGCCCATTAGTGCGCAACTGCGCCATATATGGTTAAAACATCTCGCCGCAGCGGGTGACGAAGAAACTTTCCTCAAGGAGTATCAGGATAGGGTGAACGACCGGAAGTTGCGGTGCTACCGACTTAAGCTGCTTTTTGCTAGCACGACTGATGCGGAGAGTCTGAGTGATGAAGTCGAGCGACTTTGGCTTACCCACGAGCGCTTGCCAGCTATTTGTGACAAGGTGTTTCGCCACTGGCACGAGGCTGGTTATTTGACGCGTGATTTGGTGTGGGCGCGAATCAAGCTACTGATGGCGCGCAACAGACTGAGTCATGCACGCGAAGTCGCAAACCAATATTTAAATGCGAACGATAAAGTTTGGTTGCGGCGCTGGCAGGCCCTACACCGCGATCCGGCTGGAAGATTGTTAAAAATCGACTATCCCGTTGAAACTGAACTGGCGCGAACGATCGTTACCAATAGTGTCATACGCCTCGCATATCGCGACCCCGATAAGGCCATGATAAAGTGGCAGCGCCTCAGACAAAAGCACGATGCGCTCTCCGAAGACGAAGATCGGATATTGCGCAAAGTGGGTATCATCGCCACTCAGCAGCATCTTCCCAGCGCCGAGAAATGGCTCTCGAGGGTAGTGGAAGGTAGTGACGATAAGGAACTACGGCGTTGGCATCTCAGGGCAATATTGCGCGCGGGCGACTGGCAGAAAGCGAAACGATTGATTGAGAATCTAAGTGAAAGTGAACAGGTCGATCGCTTCTGGTTGTATTGGACGGCACGCATCATGGAGCAAACTGGTGAGAGCGCTAAGGCTCGTTATCTGTTCGCACTCGTAGCGACAGAGCGCAACTACTATAGCTTTTTGGCAGCCGATCGCATTGGTGTGGACTATACGATGCAACACAGATCGATCAATGCCTCACCCGATGAGGTCATGCAGTTGCTTAAACGACGCGGCATTCGTGCGGCGCGAGAACTGCATGCGGCCGGAGACTTCGTGACCGCCCGCCGACAATGGGACTGGAGTCTGTCACACATGGACAGGCGCGAACTTAAGGCAGCTGCCCTAATCGCCCGGGAGTGGGGTTGGCACGATCGCGTCATCTATACACTCAGCAAGAGTGGTTACCGGCACGATCTCGATTTACGATTTCCGCTCTTGTACCGGCCAATGGTAGAAGCTAATTCTAAAGCCAATAACCTGGATCCAAGTTGGATGTTCGGCGTAATGCGCCAAGAAAGTGCCTTTGTTGCCGATGCCCGTTCGCCGGCGGGTGCGCTTGGCCTGATGCAGCTCATGCCGCGTGTTGGCCGTGCAACAGGACGTCAGCTGAAAATACGTATTCGTAACAACGACGCAATTCTTCAGATCGAAAATAACCTACGTCTCGGCGCCGCATTTTTAAAGAATATGCTTCGTCGTTACAATGGACACCAGATGTTGGCAACCGCGGCCTACAACGCTGGTCCTAGCCGCGTACGTGCCTGGCTTCCACGGTCCGCTGCGATCGACGCCGACGCTTGGGTAGAAACCATTCCTTTTGAGGAAACGCGCGATTACGTCAAAAATGTGATGGCCTATACAGCCGTCTATGATCATCGGCTTGGGCGCCGCCCTGTCAGGCTGTGTCAGCGCATGCCATTGGTGACTCCACTCGCCTCGGGCGCTGAGGCGGAGTCTGCGTGCTCTTTTTCTCAATCGATTTTAGAGCCCATGGGATGAGGCCGCGGCTTGGCCGATACCCGTAGCACTCTGAGCACTTGACTTGATCCCTAACGGTTTGTACAAACTGCACGAAGATAAGTGACAGAACACATCTGGAGCCAAAGCGGATGGCGAAGCAGAAGGTTTGTATACTGGGTGGGACTGGATTTATTGGACGCAATATCGCCAGACGATTAGTAGAGCGCGGATACGATGTGCGGATAATTACCCGTCGGCGCGAGCGCAACAAGGCGGGCCTCCTGACTCTGCCTACCCTGTATTTGTCGGAGGGTGATGTCCACAATGCCGCGGTCCTGCGCCAACAGTTCGAAGGCCTGGATGCAGTTATTAATTTGGTTGGTATCCTCAACGCCCCAGGTCGTGGCGAGAAAGGGTTCGAACGGGTGCACGTCGAGCTTCCACGCAAGATTGTAAACGCGTGCCGGGAAGCCGGGGTTGGGCGGCTTTTACACATGAGCGCGTTACACGCGGGTATGGATGCCCCTAGCCACTATCTGCGCACCAAGGCCCGGGGTGAAGAGATTGTGCACAGCACGGAGACCGCAGATTTTCATGTGACAAGTTTTAGGCCATCGGTCATTTTTGGGCCAGACGACAGTTTCATTAACCGCTTCGCTCGGCTTCTCAGGTTTACCCCTTATTTCTTTCCACTCGCATGCCCAAGTGCGCGTTTCCAGCCTGTATATGTGCAAGATGTCGTAACCACCTTTGCCCACGCGCTGGAGGATCACAACACGTTCGGCCAACGATACGATCTTTGTGGGCCGACCGTTTATACATTGGAGGAATTAGTTCGCTACGTTACGAAACAGCTGGGACTAAGGCGTAAAATCATCGGGCTTAATGACTGGATGTCAAAGATGCAAGCGGCGTGCCTACAATTGGTCCCCGGCAAGCCGTTCTCGTTGGATAATTATCGTTCTTTGCAGGTTCATAGCATTTGCAACAGCGGTTTTCCGTCTATCTTCGGGGTTACGCCAAGAAAGCTGGAGAGTGTGGTACCCAATTATTTGAGAAAGCAACCAGGGCGCAACGAACGCTATTCTGACTATCGTCAAGCGGCGCGGCGCCAATAGTATGTGGTTACTGGCTGGTGGTTACCTGTAACGACCGTAACTTCTCGGCGCGTTTGGCCTTAGAAAGCTGGCTCAATTCTTGAACGACACCATAAAAGGCCTTGAAATCTCCGTTGTGTTGGCTAAGTAATGCCTGAAAGGCCGGGACATACTGGTTGTAGAGTCCGACCGATACCAGATGGGCATTGTTCAAATCGCGGGTAAACCAAGCATCATGGCCGGTATAACCGCCCCAGTCTTTCTTCAGTTCCTCGTAATTCCGCCGGATACGGATAAAGGCCTCCTGTTTGGCCGCTCGCTTTTCATCATCACTCGTTTCTGCAGCATAGATTTCGCCGAGTTGTCGGCGTAACTTCATTACAAGTTGTACGAATTCATCACGACGTTTTTTGCTCACAAGGTATTTTTGGAATTGATCGGTTGAGCCCTTGGCCGCAAGCCAGCGCTTGATTCCTTCTAGTTCCACCGTCAGCGCAAAGGACTCGTTGAATTCGGTGTGGCCCCGGACGTATACGACTTGGTGGGTGAGTTCGTGGAATATAAGTCCCGCAATTTCGGGTTCAGTGCGTCGCAATATGGTATTCAGCATTGGATCATGGAACCATCCAAGCGTCGAGTAGGCAGCGATACCGGCAACGTAAACATCGTAGTTGTCTTGTGCCAATTTATTTGCGAACTTTTGTGCACCCCTCTCAGAGAAGTATCCACGGTAACTAACACAACCAACAAAGACGAAACACCAGTTCACAGGGTCCAGTGATAGCTCGGGTGCGGCAAACACATTCCATACGGCATAGCGTCGCTTCAGGTCGACATAGGTCCGATAGCTCTTATTATCGGGCAGCCCGAGCTCTTCGCTCGCGAAGGTGCGCATCTCTAGGATTGGTGCTAGACGCGCTCCTAGTTCCGGTGCGGTATCGGGGTCATCGAGCAGAGCGGGTATCGAGCGTCTCTTGGCCAGGATCTCGAGTTGCCCACCGATGGCCTGGGTGTAGTAGCCTAGCTTCGCACAGCCCGATGTGATGACGAGTGCGAGGACGATGACCCCAGATCTCAAAAGCAGATGCATCATAATATAGTGAGACTGACCCTTGGCGGTGGCACTATGCCACATTAGGATGTACCCATGAAAATCTATCTAGTCGGTGGCGCCGTGCGCGACAAGTTGCTCGGACTCGAAATCAAAGATCGGGACTACGTTGTGGTAGGCGCCACACCGGAAGACATGGTTGCGCGCGGGTTCAAACCGGTGGGTGCGGATTTCCCGGTGTTCTTACATCCGGACACCAAAGAAGAATATGCCTTGGCGCGAACCGAACGCAAAAGTGGCCATGGCTATAAGGGCTTTACCGTCGACTCAGCGCCTGATGTCACACTAGAAGATGATCTGCGCCGGCGCGATCTTACGATCAATGCCATGGCCGAAGGACAAGATGGCGAGATCATCGATCCCTTCGGTGGTGCCAACGATCTAAGGACTGGTGTTCTACGACATGTTTCACTGGCATTTTCGGAAGATCCGGTTCGTATACTGCGGGTTGCGCGTTTCGCCGCACGCTACGCACAGCGTGGCTTCAAGGTTGCCCCCGATACGTGTGACTTGATGCAGGAGATCGTTGCATCCGGCGAAATCGACCAGCTCGTTCCTGAGCGGGTGTGGGCGGAAATGGAACGCGCCTTAAGTGAAGACCAACCGCATCATTTCTTTCAAGTACTGCGCGACTGTGGTGCACTGAAACGTCTATTACCCGAGATCGATGCCCTTTTCGGTGTCCCGCAACCGGAGAAGTATCATCCTGAGATCGACACCGGTGTCCATACGATAATGGTGTTGCAGCAAGCAACACGGCTGTCGACCGATCCTCAGGTCCGTTTTGCTTCCGTCATGCATGATGTAGGGAAAGGCAAAACACCCAAGGAGGAATGGCCGCGTCATGTCGGCCATGAAGAGCGCGGTGTGACCATGATCAACGCGTTGTGTAAGCGTCTGCGGGTTCCCAACGATTATCGGGACCTCGCGGTACTGGTTGCTCGCTATCATGTGAGCTGCCACCGTGCAATTCAATTGCGAGCTAGCACGATTCTAAAGATACTGGAAGGGGTGGATGGTTTTCGCCGACCTGACCGATTCGAGTTATTTTTGTTGGCATGTGAAGCCGACGCGCGTGGGCGCAAGGGCCTGGAGGAAACACCTTATCTACAGGCCGACATCTTTCGTCGCGCGCTTGAAGCAGCCGCAAGCATCGATGCCGAGACGGTCGTCTCGAAAAATGCCGCCCTCAAAGGGGCTGCCATCGGTGACAAGATTCGGGAGAAGCGGATTAGTGCAATTAAAAAAGTGGTTTGATGGAGATATCGTTTAGCAGACGGCTTGCGGCTGAATTTGTGGGGACCGCCGCATTATTGGCGGTTGTTGTTGGTTCGGGGATTATGGGCGAGATGCTAGCGGATGGAAACGTGGCCCTGGCGTTGCTCGGCAACACGCTAGCGACGGGGGCGATCCTTGTGGTCTTGATTCTGATCTTTGGTCCGGTGTCGGGTGGGCACTTCAATCCGGCCGTCACCGTCTCGTTTCTGTTGCGCAAAGAGATCAGTGGGGGCGAAGCTAGCGCATATATCGTCGTGCAACTTCTGGGCGGGCTTATCGGTGTTCTGATCGCGCACACCATGTTCGACCAATCACTGTTTATGTTATCTACCAAGGTGCGGACCGGGTTCGGCCAATGGACGGCTGAGTTTGTTGCTACATTCGGGTTGGTGGCGACTATTCTTGGTTGTCTAAAGACGAGACCAAGCGCGGTGGCGTTGGCGGTGGGTCTTTATATATCCGCCGGCTATTGGTTTACTGCCTCCACATCGTTTGCTAATCCTGCCGTGACGTTAGGGCGTGGTTTTACCGAGACCTTTACCGGTATCCGATTAGTGGATGTATCGCCATTCATATTGGCACAATTGCTTGGTGCCATTGTCGCCACTGGGTTCATGGGTTGGATGTGGCGGGAGCGAAACCCAAAAAGTGCGAAGACTTGAATAAGATAAGATCCTATCTTGCTGGACAAGAGCGTCTATGGAAGGCTTATTGGCTTATATCTACGCTGGGTTCGATCGTGGTTACCCTTGTCACAGTTGTGGCTTTGATTGTTCTCGAACAGCTCGGCTTTCCAATTGGGATCTGGCAGCTGCTAATCGTCATTCTCGTTTCGTATATTCTCTGGTGGCTTCTTAGCTCATTTGTTGTTTGGCGATGTGCACCTAATACCGATTGGGTGGGGTGGACATATCTTGCGCGGGCCGTTGTTCTACTCTATTTCGTATCGGCTATCGCATCTGTATTTCAAGGCGTACCACAGCGGCTTTTGGGTTAAATTTTCATGACGCTACAATCGCCCACGCCGATCCTGCAACGTAAATCCATCCAGTGTTAGGTCGACCTCGCGGCCGAGTGCGATGACTTTATAGAGTTCCCCCATTTCAGCCGGCGACGTGAGTTTATTCACTTGTTGCACTATCTCTATATGTTGCTTGCGGTCGGTGTGATCGGCAGCGCTCGCAAACTCGGTAATGCCCATAGACAGCAGAAACGCGGCCTGGCTAGTGTAGCCCAGCAGTGAAAGATCATTGGTTACACCGGCCTCGGCGATGGCGGTGAAATCGATATGTGCCGTAATGTCCTGTAGGCCTATCAGTAACAAGGGGTCGGGGTGATTTCGATGGCGATAATGGCACATCAGGGTGCCAGCGCGTCTTTGCGGATGATAAAACTCAGCGCGCGGAAAGCCATAGTCAAACACAAGCATCACCCCCACCTTGAGACAGTCCGCCATGGTTTTAATCCAGGCCTCGGCGTGAAAATTGACCTCCGAGGTATAGCCGGGTGCCAAATCAAGTGGGTCCACGCGCTCGTGAAGGGTCTTGTTCGCAGGTTTTTCGTGCCACACAAAATCTTTGTCGTCCCAAGCAACGTGGAGTTGTTGAATGCCTTGTTCGTTGACGCTGAAACGGTGAACGGGCATGGCATCAAGTAGTTCGTTTGCGAGAACGAGACCACGGATGCCATCTTCCGGCAGTGTTTGCAGCCAATGCACACGATCGAGCAGATCAGGAATCTCCTGCGCGATCAAATCCGACTGTCGTTGCTGTAGATCGGCGCTGGTTTCCAGTATGTAATAGTTTTCGGGTAGAGCCTGCTGGGCATCCAGTTCGCGTAACAATGTCACCGCAAGCACACCACTGCCGGCTCCTACCTCGACAATATCCCCATTACTGAGATGCCGAAAAACCTGTTGACACTGTTTAGCAATGCAACGGGCGAACAACGGCGACAGCTCTGGCGCGGTTACGAAGTCACCTTGGGCGCCGAATTTTTGCATTCCGCCTCGATAGTAGCCGAGACCAGGTGCATACAAGGCGAGCTCCATAAAGCGAGCGAAATCGATGCTACCACCAGCGTTTGCTATCTCTTCGCGGACGTGCCGCGCGAGTTCATCGCTGCGCGCTGTGGCTTCTGGCATCGGCGGCGGTAACTGCCCTGCCGATTTGGTAGCCTCACTAAAGGGTGATGCCATAGTGTTTCGATTTTTGTGACATCGCGGTTGGAGTTTAAACAGATTAGAGAGTATTGTCTTACCGTTATTTGTCGATAAATCGCGTTATGTCTGAAGGCCCACTCGCAGACAAAGTTGCCTTGGTTACCGGCGGTGCCGGTCGTGTCGGTGCACAGATTGCACGCAAACTCCATGCGCAAGGCATGAAGTTAGTGATCCATTATCGCTCTTCGGAACAGAAAGCACATCGCTTGCAACAGGAATTGCATGATATTCGATCTGCGTCGGTAATGCTGGTGCGAGGCGATTTGCTGCGTGGTCCAAAACTTTCTCAGAACCTCGTATACGAGACGATGGAAGCGTTTGGGCGTATCGATGTTTTGATCAATAACGCGGCGACGTTCTACCCAACCCCGATCGGCGAAGCAGTCGAAAAAGACTGGGAGGATTTGATCGGCACAAACCTAAAGGCGCCATTCTTCCTTGCGCAAGCGGCAGCACCGCATCTGAAGGCAAGCCAAGGCTGCATTGTCAATATGGCCGATATTTATGGTGAACGCCCGCTCAAGGATCACTCAATTTATAGCGTGGCAAAAGCAGGCTTGATCATGCTCACCAAGACGTTGGCACGCGAATTGGGGCCAGCGATACGAGTCAACGCAGTAGCGCCAGGGGCTATTCTATGGCCCGAAGATGGCATGGACGAAATGAATAAACAGCGGATGATCTCTCGCACCCCGCTAAAGCGAATTGGTAAGCCCGATGATATAGCAGAGACAGTGCTATTCTTGGTAGGCGATGCGGACTTCATCACTGGCCAGGTAATTGTGGTCGACGGTGGCCGACGTGTCGTTTTATAGCCGTAACGCAGGAGTATGAACTATGCGACGCTTACTGCTGTGCCTGCTGTCGCAGTAAGCGTCTTTGGCGCGGGAACTGTCAGTGGTGCTCAGGTCTATCGTTGGGTGGACGGGAACGGCACCATTCATTTCTCGGACAAGTCACCATCGGAGCAAGGCGCTAGAGATCTCCAAATCAAATCCACGAAGGCTCCGCCAATGTATCTGTCGTGCCTGGCCAGGCCGCTAAGAGCGGGCCGACTGTGAAAATCCTAAGCACCATTCGGTGTGGGGTGTGCAAAAAAGCCAAGACTTATTTGTCCGAGAAAGGTGTTGCTTTTCGTGAGTATGACGTGGAACGCAGTGAGGCGGAAAGGCGCGAGTACAAGAGGCTAAATGGAAAAGGTGTACCGATCATACTTGTGGGCGATCAACGTATGGATGGTTTCGATCGCTCGAGGTTGTAAGCAATACTTAGAAAAAACGGCTTTCTGTAACTACATCACAGGAAGTTCGAAATCTGCCGGCCAGAGTTGTTGTTCGCCACCCGGAAAACTACTCCACATCTTGCCAAAAGGGATGCCCGTTTCCGGATGCCTGTGTTCGGGAGCGATTTCTGCCAGCGGCAAAAGCACAAACGCGTAGTGTCCAATTTCTTCACGCGGGATATCGATTTCATCATCGTGTCGGCTTAGATCGCCGTAGATCAGCAAATCTATATCTAACGTTCGTGAGTGGTCATCGTTGTTTTGTCGGTCACGGCCAGATGCTTTTTCGATTGCCCGTAGTCGCGTGATTACAGGCTCTATTGGAGAGTCGGTATCAAAGCCAGCCACAAGGTTTAGAAAGTAATCGCCATCAAATCCCACCGGCTCACTTTCATACACGGTAGATAGCATCAGTGGACCGTAAGAATCGTTAAGTTCCCGGACGGCTATCTCGATATTTTTTTCTCGGTCGATGTTGCTACCTAGACTGATGTAGACACGTGGCATTACCAATATATCCGCCGTACTCGATCTCTAGGATTTCGCTTGTCGCTCGATGACTACGCCAACGTCGGTGGCGCCACGTAGCGCACCTCGCTTGTTGATGCGTACTCGTACCCAGGACACCTTAAACTCTCCGAGCACCGTATGTGCTACGTTTTCGGCTAGCGTTTCTACCAGCTTAAACTCAGAACTTCCCACATATTCCATTACGCGTGTGGCCACCGCTTTGTAGTCGAGCGCATCGTCGAGGCGATCCCTTTTTGCAGCCGACCGCACATCAGTCGCCATTTCTAAATCGACAATCACTGTTTGTTTGATGCGACGTTCCCACTCCCAAACACCGATGGTACAGGGAATTTTCAAGTCGCGGATGTAAACAATATCCATAAACAGTCCAAAGTTGGTCGGCAATATAGCGAAAATCCCACCACATGTCTTGACGTAGCATCGAAGAAAGGCTTCCAATATCCGAATGATTGAGTATCTGCTGGTTCCAGCTGCCTACCTAGTGGGTTCGATTTCGAGCGCTGTGTTAATTGCACGGCTGAAAAACTTAGAAGACCCGCGCAACGTGGGCTCGGGTAATCCGGGTGCCACCAACATCTTGCGATATGGTGGAAAAACAGCGGCGGCACTGACATTGCTCGGTGATGTGGCGAAAGGGGTAATGCCGGTAGTGATTGCTAGGAGTATTACCAGTAACTCCATAGTGCTGGCATTGGTAGGACTAGCCGCGTTCTTGGGTCACCTGTATCCCGTGTTCTTCGGGTTCAGAGGTGGAAAGGGTGTTGCGACCGCTTTCGGCGTTTGGCTCGGTTTGAGTCCTTGGGTTGCGTTAGCGCTCGTACTGACTTGGTCGTTGATTGCAGCTCTGTTTCGTTACTCGTCGTTGGCAGCGCTGGTAGTGTCTTTCGCTGCACCCGTATACGTGTGGTGGATACTGCATGGTCAACCGCCGTATCTTGTTGCAAGCATCGCAATGTCTGTGCTGCTATGTTGGCGACACCGCGCTAACATTCAGAATCTCTTTGCTGGCAAAGAGGGTAAGATAGGCCGCATGGGTGGCTAGCGCTCCTTGTCCATTAAACTAACTATGTAAGAAGCCTTGTCTTGTGTCCGCACGATGTCACCCACGTACGTGCCAAACGTACCTGCGCCCCGATCTTCGAAGTAGAGTTTTAGGGTTTCATGCATAACTCGGAATGCGAGTTGGTCCCATGGAATTTCGTCCTCACTAAATAGTTGAACCTCAAGGCTCTCGCCGCCTGGCGTAAAATCGAGATCGAGCAATTGACTTCGGTAGAGCAAATAGACTTGATCGATATACGGTAGGTTAAATAGCGTATACAGGCCGCTTATCTCAACCTTTGCACCGGCCTCTTCCAACGTTTCGCGTATCGCTGTCTGTACAGTCGTTTCTCCTTTCTCCATGAAACCGGCTGGCAAGGTCCAAAGCCCATAACGCGGCTCGATCGCCCGGCGGCAAAGTAAGACCTTGTTCTCCCATTGCGGAAGACAACCGGCAACGATCTTGGGGTTTTGGTAATGGATCGTCTTACAGGCGTCGCACACGTACCGAGGTAGATTGTCACCCGGTGGTATTCGAAGCTGTACGGCAACGCCGCAGTTACTGCAAAAGTTCATTTGCCGCCAGTTCTCATGGTTGTATGCGTCAGTTGCGCCTAGGTTATTGGTTCCAGGCTATCGATTTCCCAGCGCGCCCGTACACCAAAGCTCAACGTGTCGTGTTGGCCAGCAACGAGACGTAGATATCCCGCATAGGCAATCATTGCACCGTTGTCGGTTGAGAATTCGAGCCTCGGGTAATACACACGCGCACCTTTCTCTCGAGCCATCTCGGTTATGCGATCACGCAATAAGGTGTTGGCGCTCACGCCGCCGGCAACCACCAAACGCTCATGGCCGGTTTCATCGAGCGCGCGGGCACATTTGATGGTGAGCGTTTCTATTGCCGCTTCCTGAAAGCCGCAGGCGATGTCGGCTACTGTCTGCTCGTCAAGGTCGCGGCCCTCAACCGCATTGGCGACCGCCGTCTTAAGCCCGCTAAAGCTAAAGTTGAGCCCAGGTTTATCGGTCATCGGTCGCGGAAACCGGAAGCGCCCTGGCGTGCCGCCGCGGGCAACGCGCGAAATGGCGGGACCCCCTGGATATCCCAGACCGAGCAACTTGGCGGTCTTGTCAAAGGCCTCACCGACGGCATCATCGAGTGATTCGCCGAGCATCGTGTACTGGCCCGCCCCGCGGATATCTGCAAGCAGGGTGTG
>LXTK01000155.1 GCA_001643475.1 Proteobacteria bacterium SPGG2
TTCCGGTTCCACCTGGCATGCGGCCGGTGGTTTTCACACCCTCAACGCCGATACCAACATGGCCGCCTTGCAGGGCTACACGATACGTCTCTATAAGGAACTGGAAGAGATTTCCGGACAGTCCTGCAGCCTGCATCACGTGGGCGGCCTCACCCTCGCCGGTACCCCAGACCGCATGGATTTTCTGAAGGCGGAGCGCGCCAAGCACCGTCACATGGGCCTCGAAACTGAGGTTATTGGCCCACAAGAGATCCGCGAGCATTCACCCATCACCAATACCGACGGTGTACTCGGTGCGCTCTATGATCCACTCGACGGTCATCTCGATCCCTCGGGCACGACGCATGCCTACGCCAAAGCGGCACGCCTGCAGGGGGCCGAGATCTATCTCCGTAACCGAGTGACCGGGCTCAATCCGCGCAGCAACGGTGAGTGGGAAGTTGTGACCGAGCAGGGCACGTTGATGGCTGAACATGTCGTGAATGCGGCCGGGCTGTGGGCACGCGAAGTGGGGGCCATGGCCGGTGTCTACTTGCCCTTGCATCCCATGGAGCATCAGTATCTCGCCACCGACGACATCCCCGAAGTATACGAAGCGGATAAAGAGTTACCGCATGTGATAGACCCGGAAGGGGAGAGTTACCTTCGCCAGGAAGGTCGGGGTCTGGTCATTGGTTTTTATGAACAGGCCTGTGAACCGTGGGCGGTGGATGGCACGCGTTGGGATTTCGGTCACGAGCTGTTGCCCGATAAGTTGGATCGCATTGGGGAGTCTCTAGAAGTCGCCTACCGGCGCTATCCGGTTCTTGAGAAGGCCGGCGTCAAGCGCGTGATCAATGGTCCATTTACGTTTGCCCCCGATGGCAACCCACTAGTAGGTCCGATTCCGGGTCTACGAAACTTTTGGTCGGCGTGCGGGGTCATGGCCGGGTTCAGTCAGGGCGGCGGCGTTGGGCTTACGATGGCCGAGTGGATGGTTGAGGGAGAACCCTCGCGCGACGTTTTTGCCATGGACGTCTCGCGTTTTGGGGATTATTGCACGCGCGGCTTCACGCGGGCCAAGGTGCGCGAGAATTACCAACGGCGTTTCGCGGTGTCTTATCCCAATGAAGAGTTACCGGCCGGTCGACTGCAACACACGACGCCGGCCTATGGTTTGTGGAAGCGGCAAAACGCAGTCTTCGGCGTTGATTACGGTATGGAGCACGTCAATTATTTTGCCGCACCGGGGGAAATACCCTTCGAGAATCCGACGTTCCGTCGCTCCAACGCATTCGACGCAGTAGGCGAAGAATGTCGTGCCGTGCGCAACGCGGTCGGCATCAACGAGGTACACAACTTCAGCAAGTTCCTAGTGACAGGTGAAGGCGCCGAAGCATTCTTGGATCGGATCATGGCCGGGCGCATTCCTAAAGTGGGCCGTTTGGGTCTAAGTCCCATGCTGAGTCCCAAGGGCCGGCTTATCGGTGATTTCACGATCTCTCACCTGGGCCCGAGTTGTTTTCAGCTGACCGCTTCCTATGCGGCCCAGGCCTACCATCTGCGTTGGTTTCAACAGCATCTGCCCGATGAGGGTGTGCAGGTCCTCAACATTTCAAAGGAACGAATCGGCTTCCAAATCGCCGGCCCCAAGTCGCGCGAGCTGTTGCAGCGGGTTACCCGGGCCGACGTGTCCCACGAAGCCGTGCCTTTCATGTCAGTACACGAGATGGATGTCGGGCCGTGCGAAGCGCTGGTACAACGTGTCACCTACACGGGTGATTTAGGCTACGAAATCTATGTGCCGGTGCCTCAACAAGTGGCGCTCTATGAAACGCTCACGCAAGCGGGTGAAGACTTAGGTCTTAGACCATTCGGTATGCGCGCGATGCTGAGCCTGCGCCTGGAGAAATCTTTTGGCTCTTGGCTGCGAGAGTTTAAGCCCGATTACACACCTTTAGAAACAGGTCTCGATCGGTTTGTCTCTTACAAGAAACCGGCGGATTTCATCGGCAGGGCCGCTGCCCTAGCGGAAAAGACTCAAGGCGTGAAGCGAAGGTTGTGTACCTTTGTCGTCGATACCGATGATGTCGATGTGTGGGCCGATGAGCCGATTTGGAAAGATGGCCAAGTAGTCGGCTTCGTTACCTCAGGGGGCTATGCGCATTTCGCTGAGAAGAGTGTGGCCATCGGTTTCTTGCCGGTAGAAATGATCGAAGACGGCGTGCAAGTTGAAATAGAAATACTAGGCGAAATGTACAAGGCGACACGGATCACCGAGACATTGTTTGATCCAAAAAATGAGCGCATGAGAACGTAGTAGTATGAGATTTATACATGGTCACCAAAGCTGCTGATGCTGTGCATCGTGGCAACACGCCACGCCAGCATGGTGCGATGGAGTACAGTGAAGCACCGGTCGATCTCGACAAAGTACGACTCTACCGTCTCGGTCGCATCCGCGAGGAGCTGAAAAAACGTGACTACGCTGGGGCCTTGTTTTTCAATCAGATTAATACGCGGTACGCAACGGATGCGACCAATATGCAGATCTGGTGTTCACACTACGAGACCCGCTGCGTCTTTATTGCCACCGAGGGGCCGACTGTACTGTTCGACTATGCCTACCATCCGCATCTCGCCGACGGATTGCCGACCGTCGACGAATATCGCGCAATACCGTCGTTCTATTATTTCGCCGCTGGCCCACACGTCTACGAACGCGCAAAACAGTTTGGCGATCAAATCGCTGATCTGATTGCGAAGCACGGTGGTGGAAACAAAAGGCTGGCGTTAGATGAATTATCGCATCTCGGCGTTGATGCCATCCGTTCGCATGGCATCGAGGTCATGGAAGGTCTGGAGGTCGCCGAGCAGGCGCGCGCCATCAAATCACCCGAAGAACTGATACTCATGCGCAAATCGATCGAGGTCTGCGAAACGGCAATGGCAGCCATGCGTGATGCCTTACGACCGGGCATCACCGAAAACGCGCTATGGGCAAAGTTGCACGAGACTAATATCAGGCTTGGTGGCGAGTGGATCGAGACAAGACTGCTATCATCCGGGCCGCGTACTAACCCGTGGTTCCGAGAATGCTCGATGCGAGTCATCGAGGACGGTGACATGGTGAGTTTCGATACTGATCTTATCGGTCCTTATGGTTACTGTGCGGACATCTCGCGCTCATGGTTGTGCGGAGATGGTAAGCCTAGTGACGAACAGCGCCGACTCTACGCCAAAGCGGTAGAGCAGATTGAGAAGAATAAGTCGATCCTTAAGCCTGGCATGTCTTTTCGCGAGGTGTCAGAGCAGACCTGGCCTATTCCGGAGGAGTTTTTGTCCAACCGCTACCCTAGTTTGATCCATGGTGTAGGCCTTGCCGACGAATATCCTTCATTTCAGCATTGGATAGACTACCCAGCGAAGGGATACGACGGCGTACTGGAAGAGGGCATGACGCTATGCGTTGAGTCATTCATTGGGGTCGAAGGCGGTAAGGAAGGCGTAAAACTCGAAGAGCAAGTGCTGATCACCAGGGACGGGATAGAGCAGTTGTCTTCGTATCCGCTGGAGATGGATTGGTTGTAGCCAGACGCTATCGCAAACGCTTACGAGGGTAGGGGGTTGGTGCATGGGCATCGCCATCGATTATTTGCGGTTGATCGAAACAATTGCCAAGCGTCTAACTGTTCCTTCCGTGCAGTCCATTTACATTAGCAGCTCGGACCTACTGCTTTGCCGCCTTTAAGTCGATGGGCTTTCCGTGTGGCGTGTTCAGGTAGGCGCGGCGCCACTGGTCCTTGCGTTTCGATAGCGCCGTCTTGTCCACAATACCTTTTTGTTCGACCAACTTTTCCAGCGCCTTCAGCCAGTGGTGATAGTAGGTGTCGCCGAGATCGGCATCACCCGTTTGTCGCGCGACCTCGATCTCAGCGCTAAGCGCGTCCGTCCACTCCGACCAGGTAAAAAGTCCTTGTTCGGAGAGCTTTACCGCTATGGCGAATGCGTGCGCCTCCCAGGGCGCTGCAAAAACCGGGCCTTCGCTATCGCGTGGAATGGCAGGTAGCGCCTCGATGGTTGGGCGCGCATCTGCCATCACGCCGGCTCCAGATGATCGTCCCAGAGATCGATGTGCACGACGTCTCGCTTGCAAGCTTCTCCACCCCAGAGCTCGCGCGCGGTAAAACGAACACCATAAAGGTGTTGCCCTTCTCTAGTGCCGTGCGCGTTCTTGTCGGCGAAGGCGTGCACGCCATGATCTATCTCGACCACCCCGAGTTTGCCGCGAGCGTAACGCGGCGCGCGCGTGTGACCGGTAGGGTTGAGGTTGCACACACGAACGCCGTCGCCGGCTGCAAACTTGGGCTCGAGCGGTATGTCCATGGTAACCGGTCCGCCCTTGGCCAACGTGGCCGCCACTGCTTCGGCCTTGAGCACTCGGATGTCATCCTCTTCCCGGAAGCGACGCGTGGTATGACCACTGTGTAATTCGTCTTCGTCGATTAATCCGGTTTCGACAAGCAGCGTCTCGAGTCCAGCCAGCCAGTTCTCGTAATAGGTGTGTTTAAGGTAATCGGCCGGGTGCTGGCGCTCGCGAGCGTGGCGTGACTGATCGATGGTCCACTTACCGAGGAAACCCGCGGCAACTGTCAGTGCAAACACGCGCCGCTCCCATTCCGCATGAAACACGGGTTCTTCGGTTTGCGACTCTGGATGGATGGGTCCGAGGCCATGCATCCCACCGAGATCGTGACCGCCGTTCATTACTCCTCCAGCTCCGATGGTGACCTAGCCCTTTCGACACCGATCATGGAGTTTCGTGTGACCAATCGCTCGAGTTGCTCCTGGCTCCAACCCTCCGCGCCGGCCGGGCGCTCGGGAAGTACCAGATAGCGCATCTCGGAGGTCGAATCCCACACTCGCAGTTCGATGTCTTTTGATACCTCAGTTCCGAATTCTTCAAGCATGCCTCGCGGATCAATTACCGCACGCGAGCGATAGGGGGCTGACTTATACCAAACTGGCGGTAAGCCGAGCACGGTCCACGGATAACAGGAGCAAAGGGTACAGACGACCAAGTTGTGCACTTTGGGTGTGTTCTCGACCACCTTCATGTGTTCGCCCTGGCGACCGGTATATCCAAGTGACACGATGGCGGCCGTCGGCTCATCGAGTAACCACTGCTTGAATTCGGGATCGGCCCACGCCTTGGCTACCACCTTGGCGCCATTTCGCGGCCCGACTTTGTGCTCGTAGATATCGATGAGCGCATCGAGCGCCTCAGGGTCGACGAGCCCTTTCTCGACCATCAATGACTCGAGCGACCTGACGCGCAGCTCGAGATCGGAGGGCGGCTCCGTGTGGTCGTGCGAATGATGTCGATCTTCGTCCATGTGCTACTCCAGGGAAGCTACTATACTCGACACGTCGTGCCTTATCAGCCTTCGGACCTCACCAACTTGGACAGATCGAGTGGCAATATTTGTCCCATCCACATCGCGTGTTTCGTGTGATCTTTTATATCATCACCTGTTTCAGTATGGATAAAAATCGTTAGTCCCTCTCGATTGAGGGCTAACCAGGGGATGACGTCGCCGAACTTCTCYKKYRRGMAGRMSNACNGGCANACKMYAKCRRKSWYNGCRKYCCYRCTGRNCYGYTYKTSCRMKCKCCCCATCGTGATCGAGAAGCGATCGCGCGCKGTTTCACATAGCCGACGAGCYTGATCCAATGTTKSCTCGCTGAAATATACATGCGCATGAAAGCCATGAATCTTGGCCATACCYATACTTGCCCCGGTGTTAATCMATKGTGGTCTACAGGGAGATCAARCTAACCAGTATTGTGCCACATAGCTATCGCATCTAGGTCAGRCTTCCTTTTCTATGGCGAAGCGTCGGATCGGTTCGTCCTCRGTGGYGCCGTTGTGATGCTGGYGGGAAACTNNNTMAKCATYCGRGCAGAACAAACGGCATCGAAAARCCCTTAGATTACAGCTGGTTTCATCAAACTGTCACACGGCTAGTCCATCCTCACACTTCCGGGGATATACAAATCTTGCCGATCATCTTATGCTGTTGCCCTAGAATAAAAACTAGCGACCGCAGTAATAGCCTGCCGTCGCAGAGGAAGTTGGAGCGTACTATGGCACCCAAAACAGCCCTTGATGTCGGGTTTTGCCGGCGTCATTTCCCAGCCATCGATGGGGATTGGGTGTTCATGGAGAACGCTGGCGGCACATTCGTCCCCAAACAAGTAATAGAAAGGACTCAGCACTACATCACGAACTGCCAGGTTCAGCCCGGCGCTGCTTACCCTGCTTCCGAGTCGGCCACCGAGCACATCGATGCCGGCGCCAAGGTGTTAGCCGACCTGATAAATGCGGATGCCAACGAGATTGTTGTCGGACCATCGACGACGAGCAACGTATATGTACTGTCACACGCCTTGCGCCCGCTTCTGGCGGCAGGTGACGAGATTATCGTCACCAACCAAGATCACGAAGCGAATAATGGCGCCTGGCGTCGATTGGAAGATACCGGGATCGTCATCAAGGAATGGCGGATGAACGGCGATACCGATGATCTCGAGATCGAGGATCTGGAAGCATTGCTCACAGACAAGACGCGACTCGTTTGTTTCACGCACTGCTCCAACATCATTGCCTTAATCCACGACGTCAAGGCGATTGTAAAGAAGATCCATGACGCTGGTGCGCTGGCTTGCGTCGACGGTGTTGCCTATACACCCCACCGTCGTGTCGATGTCAAAGAGCTCGATGTCGATTTCTATCTCTACAGTCCCTACAAAATATTTGGGCCTCATATGGGTGTGCTGTATGGTAAGCGCGATCTTCTCCTGAAGGCGGTGAGTCAAAACCACTACTTTATTGGTGACGACGACTTCAAGCGCAAGCTTTGTCCTGGCGGTCCCAACTTCGAGCTCACCGCCGCCGCGGCCGGCATCGGTGAGTATTTTGACGAAGTTTATGCGCACCATTTTCCCGGTGCCAATATCGGGCAGTCCGAACGTTTGCAGCAAGTCTATGACTTATTCTCCGCCCACGAAGATTCGATGGCCCAGCGGGTCAACGACTACCTTCGTTCCAATCCCCGCATTCGGTTGTTCGGAAACGGAGAAACTGCCAAACGTGAACGAGTGGCTGTGTTTTCGTTTCTCGTGAACCACCGTGACTCGCGAGAGATTCCAGAAAAACTACTGCGCCACAAAATTGCAATAGGGGCGGACGACTTCTACGCCGCTCGCTGTATCGATGCGCTGGGAGCCCGACCCCAAAACGGTGTTGTCCGGGCATCTATGGTTCATTACAACACTCGCGATGACGTTGACCGGTTGTTGACTCATCTGGATGGCATCATCGACGAGAAGGTAGCAGCATCTAAAAGCGTAGCTAGCGTTTAGAAGAAGCTAGACAGCTATACCGTCTGGTTAACAAATGGAGGGGACAACTGGGAGAAGGTGCACCTTGGTTTGTAGTTGTGCCGGTGCTTTTTTCAAGTGGTGCATGTCTGTTGCAGGCATGCTTGCGTTGTAATTTGAAGCGATGGAGGTTAACTATGAAAGCAAAGCAAATGTTGGTTAAAGCGGCCGGTGCGTTAGTGCTTGTCGCCGTCTCGACTGCGTTTACAGTGACTGCGTACGCAGAAACACTTCGTGTTGGAATGGAGTGCACCTATGCGCCTTTTAATTTCAAGAGCCCCGAAGGCGAACTAATGGGCTATGACGTCGATGTCGCCAAGGGTGTCGCCGGTCTTATCGGCGCCGATCTGGATTTTGTCTGCCAGAAATGGGACGGCATGATTCCGGCCCTGCTGGCCAACAAGTTCGATATTGTCGTGGCGTCCATGTCGATTACGGACAAACGGCTGAAGAAGATGGATTTCTCCACCACTTACCGTATTTCGGTCGGCCGTCTGATTGGCAAGAAAAATTCCGGTTGGGAGCTTTTCGATAGTGCGGGTAAGCCGATTCCCGCCAACTTCGCCGGTCTCAAGGTTGGCCTGGAGAGGGCGACGACCTATACCGACTGGTTCGAAAACGAACTTCCCCAGGCTAAAGTGGTTTTATACGATACAAATGAGGCCATGATGCTCGATTTGGTGAATGGACGAACCGATATGATCATGACCAATCCGATGAAAGCCCAGCTCAGGTTTCTGAGCAAGGAAGACGGCGCCGGTTTTGAATTTGTCAGCCCGCCGATCGACGAGAAAAAATACTTCGGCACTGGTGTCGGCATTGGYCTTCGCCAGGGCAACRRKGCGTTGAAAGGCCGCCTGGATAAAGCYATAAGGACCCTGGCCGATCATGGYTACCTGGAGTCGTATGCSCTGAARTATTTTCCSTTCGCGATCCACTAAGCGRTCACAWTTCCWYGGAGCGGTGGGGGTGNCNTRTMKGCCCTCGCCGCNCNCTYTYYTKWTKWTTTTTAGGGTTCCGTAATCCCAGGATATGTAGCGCATTGCTGACTCACGTTTTGAAATCCTGTAGCACTTAGCGGCAATGGATGCCATAACCGGTTGGTGGGATGAATTTTTCTGGGGCTCAGTCGTCGTTGTTGAGCTTTTTTTTGTAGCCCTGATCTTGACGGTCCTGTTCGGACTGATTGGAKCYGSCGCCAARYTRTCGAAGAATCGGGYVGCCAAWGCGATYGCCRRCGGCTATACRATYGTGTTTCGTGGSACRCCYGARATYCTGGTTCTTTTRCTGTTTTACTTCGGTTCMGCCATYRCYCTGACSKCGATTGCCCAGATMTTCGAYCCCGAKRTMAARTTTGTMGATTTYCCRCCATTCTGGGCCGGGTCGTTYGCSATTGCGCTGATCATCGGATCTTACGCGACRGAGACTTTTCGCGGCGCCTTCCTCGGYGTCGATCCSGGGCAGGTCGAGGCCGCCCGGGCSCTRGGTCTGTCGAACCTGCAAACCTTCATTTATGTGCGCATTCCGGCGATGTGGCGACTRGCKCTGCCGCCYTTCGGCAATCACATGCTCTCTTTGATCAAGGATACCGCGCTGGTTGCGATAATCGGTCTGGAAGAGACCCTGTTTGTCGCCGAAAAGGCGATCGCCTACACGGCCAAGCCGTTTACCATGTATATCCTGGTCGGCGTGATCTACCTTGGATTTTCAACGGTCATCACGCTGTCGGTGATGGTGCTCGAGAAGTATGCCAATAAGCATTTGGAGGTCGCTGGATGAGTTTTGATCTTGATCTGATCCTCGACAGYATTCCCAAAATGCTRATGGGAATCGGTCTGACSTTTCAATTGCTGTTCCTGTCGCTCGCGCTGGGTACGGCGCTYGSCATTWTCCTGCTGATAYTGCGYATMAGTGGCCGSTGGTATYTCTCCTGGCCGACRATGGTYTACATCTATATMTTTCGYGGCACCCCCATCCTGGTGCAGATATTCATTATTTACTWTGGCTTTCCACAACTCGATTTTATCCGCAACAACGATATACTCTGGCCCATTYTGAGRGARCCCTTTGGCTGTGCCATWGTTGCCCTGACACTGAATACCGGCGCCTAYKTRTCGGAAATATTTCGCGGTGGCGTTMTYGGCGTRGACCGTGGCCTGAAAGAAGCGGGCGCGGCGCTGGGGCTCTCCGYAACCCATCGATTTATCTAYATTACGGCCCCCATCGCYATMCGYTTGWGCCTCCCGGCCTACAGCAACGATGTCATCAGCCTGMWRAAGAGYACMGCSCTSGCCAGTACYATCACGCTGCTCGATATGAYSGGMATWGCMAGAACCATYGTCGCCGARACCTACGCMCCCTATGAGRTKTTYSTATCGSTGATGGTYATTTATCTGRTCMTKACSTGGGYKATTCARAGAACTTTYGGCTGGATWGAAAARCGCATGAGYCGACATRTAAGAGAAGAGGTGTGATATGAGTGATAGTGGGCAGACCAAYATTATYCAGCTGGAGAAYGTCGATAAATTTTTTGGCGARTTTCARGCGCTGAAAAATATYAGTTTGTCGGTRAAAAARGGCGAAAGAATCGTCGTKTGYGGCCCTTCYGGGTCCGGTAAATCGACCYTGATCCGCTGCATCAACCGGCTTGAGGAACACAGCAACGGYAAGATCGTTGTRAATGGCCACGAACTGACCAGTGCCGTGAAGGATATCGATGCAGTCCGAAAGGAAGTCGGRATGGTATTTCAGAGCTTCAATCTGTTTCCCCAYCTGACKGTSATCAATAATCTWATGCTGGCRCCCAAGTTGGCACGCAAGGCCTCTAAGGCTGAGGCATATGACATTGCCATGAAGTACCTTGAACGGGTGAAAATACCTGAGCAGGCGGACAAGTATCCCAGCCAGCTATCGGGCGGCCAGCAGCAGCGTGTCGCCATTGCTCGCGCCCTGTGCATGAATCCCCTGGTGATGCTGTTTGACGAACCGACCTCGGCGCTCGACCCGGAAATGATCAGCGAAGTGCTCGACGTGATGACGGACCTGGCGCAGGAAGGCATGACCATGATCGTTGTGACCCACGAGATGGGATTTGCACGGTCGGTGGCTGACCTTATGATTTTCATGGATAACGGTGAGATCGTTGAAATGAGCCCGCCGAAAGAATTCTTCGATAACCCGAAGAGCGACCGGACCAAGGCG
>LXTK01000067.1 GCA_001643475.1 Proteobacteria bacterium SPGG2
GTGGTCGAGGATCACGTGATTCCCCATTGGCTGTTTGGGTAACGGCCGGCGGTGCGGGCGATGCTACTTTTGTGTGTTTTCTTTCGGTGGTGTTCTCGACGACCGCGGTGGTCTGTACCTCGAGCTCTGTCTGGGTGCGCGCGGCTACGGCCTTTGCGTCCTCGGCCGCTTTGAGTCTTGCCTGGTCCGCGGGTAGGGCGGCCGCTACTCTGGCGGCATCGTCGGCGGTACTGTTCGCTTGCTTGGCGCGCGCGGTCAGATATTCTTGATAGAGTTTTTCCTCTTCGAGGGCAATTTCCGCCTCGGTTTGGGCCTCGGCGTCGGCAGCATCCGCATTGAACATGAAGCCACATCTGCATCGTACGGCGTAGGCAGCATTAGTCTCTGCGCATTGCGGACAGTCTTTGGTGAAAATGCTCAAGGCCCTATCTCACTCGGGGTCTAATTCAGATATACCGCTGGCCCCTGCAAAAAAGCAATTTACGTGCCAATGCCTGGGCGGCCGACGAGGACTGCTAAGGGCTAGGGACCCCTAAAGGTATAGCGCATACAGACGGGTTTCGGCACTTAATGATCCACGAACTGGCCGCAAAAGGGCAAGGCATCGCCGCCTAGGGTCCGCTCACAGGTTGGCGGCCGGCCTCGGGCGCGCCGGCACCGACGGCGCTTAGTTGGCTTTATGTAATGCGCGCTTATCCACTGCCAATGAAGCTTCGTGCAAGGCCTCGGAGAGAGTAGGATGGGCGTGGATGGTGCGCGCCAGATCTTCGGTGCTGGCGGAGTACTCTATCGCCAGCACTGCCTCGGCGATGAGCTCGGATGCAAACGGGCCGATGATGTGGACACCCAGCACGCGATCGGTGTCTTTGTGGGCGACAATCTTGACCATGCCGACCGCTTCTTCCATAGCCCGAGCTCGGCCGTTGGCCGCAAATGGAAAGGCGCCTGCCTTATAGGGCTCCCCGGCCTCCTTAAGCGCCTGTTCCGTCCTGCCGACCCAGGCGATCTCGGGGGCTGTGTAGATGACCCAAGGTACGGCCTCGTAGTTAACATGGCCGATGCCGCCGGCGATCACCTCGGCCACTGCAATGCCTTCTTCTGACCCCTTGTGGGCCAGCATCGGGCCACGCACCACATCTCCAATTGCGTAGACATCAGGCAGATTGGTTCTGCACTCTTCATTCACATTGATGAAGCCGCGCTCATCCAATAAAAGTCCTAATTCTGGGCTAACCAGGTTGTCAGTATTGGGCCGACGGCCTACCGCCACAATCAGGCGATTTACTTTAAGCCCTTGTTCACCGTTTTTTCCATGATACCGAATTGACACTTGTTTTTGTTTCACAGTGGCGGATACGACACGCGTACCTAGTTGAATATCAAGCCCCTGACGCTTGAACTGTCGCATGGCTTCCTTAGCTATCTGCTGGTCTACCGCGGGTAAGAACGTATCTAAGGCTTCCAAGAACACCACCTCTGATCCGAGTCGTTGCCACACGCTGCCGAGTTCCAAGCCGATTGTGCCGGCGCCAATTACCCCAAGCCGCTTTGGCACTTCGAGAAACTCCAAGGCACCCGTAGAGTTCACAATACGGTTGCCATCGGTGGGCGCTTCACCTATGTCTACCGGATCTGAGCCGCTGGCAATGATTATGCTTTGCGCTTGGATGGTCTCTTTGGGTTTGTTCGAGCCGGGATCAGAAATTTCCACGTGCTTACCATCGAGCAGACGTCCATGACCATGTATTGCTGTGACTTTATTCGCCTTGAAGAGAGTGGCGATCCCGGAGGTAAGATCATTCACGACTCGATCTTTGTGCGCGATCATGGTCGGAATGTCGATACTGACTTTTTCCGCCCGGATGCCGTAGGCGCCAAATTGGTGTTGTAACCGGTGGTAGTTTTCTGATGCCTGCAGTAAGTCCTTCGAGGGGATACAGCCGACGTTTAAGCACGTACCGCCGAGGGCCGGTTCGCCTTTCTTGTTCACCCACTCGTCAACGCACGCAGTTCGCAGCCCAAGTTGGGTACAACGAATAGCGGCCACATATCCGGCAGGCCCTGCTCCGATTACAACGACGTCGTAGGACTTAGCCATACTCTCCCCCTGCTAGTGAAGGTCGACTAGTGCTTGTTGTTGACGTTTGCTGCCTGCTTGTTACTTAATCCGGTACTGGCCGCGTTACCGCGATTTCTTAATATGGTTGTCTGGCGGCCGGTCAGATCTCGAGCAATAGCCTTGCGGGATCCTCCAACGAATCTTTGAGGGCGACTAAGAACTGCACTGCCTCACGCCCGTCTATAATGCGGTGATCATAGGTCAGCGCCAAATACATCATGGGTCGGATGCGCACCTCGTTATCTTCGGCAACCGGACGTTGTTGTATCTTATGCATCCCTAGGATGGCGCTTTGTGGCGGATTCACTAATGGTGTGGAGAGAAGCGAACCAAAGACGCCGCCGTTTGTAATGGTGAAAGTGCCGCCCATGAGTTCTTCCATGGTAAGTTTTCCATCGCCCGCCCTTTTTCCGAAATCGGCAATACGCGTCTCGATTTCGGCGAAGCTCGATTGGCCAGTGTTGCGCAACACCGGCACCACAAGCCCGCGTGCCCCAGCTACCGCAATACCGATATCGTAGTTATCGTGATAGACGATGTCTTTGCCGTCGATTGAGGCATTGATTATTGGATACTGTTTTAGTGCTTGCGCACTAGCTTTGACAAAGAACGACATAAAGCCAAGCCTGGCACCGTGTTCCTTCTCAAAGCGGTCTCGATACTGTCGCCGCAGATCCATAACTGCCTGCATGTTTACTTCGTTAAAGGTTGTCAGCAGCGCGGCTTCATGTTGTGCGTGTAGCAAGCGTTCCGCTATGGTCGCGCGCAGCCGGGTCATGGGAACCCGACGTTCCGAGGGCTCGCCGTCGGTGGGTCGAGGTCTGGGTGTAGTGGCGGGTAGCGGTGACGGTGGTGGCGCCGGGATGTCCGCCCTTACATCCGTCTCGGGCGACCGTTCGCCTTGTTGGCGCACAAAGTTCAGTACATCTTCCTTGAGGAGTCTCCCGCCTTTGCCGGTGGCCGGGATTTGCGCCGGATTCAAATCGTGCTCGGCCAGCAAACGGCGCACGGCCGGGCTTAAGGGCGCTTCGTTGTCAATTGTTTCCGGCTTTGCTTCGTCGGCCGGCCGTTCCTTGGATGCGGTGGTCGAACTTTGTTGGGTTGCCGATGTGCCGGCGGTCTCAGTTTCGATAATTGCAATCGGCTCGTTACTGCCGATTGTTTCGCCGTCGCGCTTTAGCACTTCTTGTAGCACACCATCTTGGGGAGCTGGCACTTCCAAGACAACTTTTTCGGTCTCGATGTCGACGAGGTTTTCGTCGCGGGCAACGCTTTCACCTGCCTGTTTGTGCCAACTCAGGAGTGTCGCTTCGGCCACCGATTCTGGAAGCGTGGGAGATTTCACTTCAACGCGCATTGTTCTGTTCTTCAGTGTTTGTGGTTGTTGATATCGGTTACTTGGATTGACGTTTGCGTTTCGCAGCGATGGTTAGAGCGTCATCCACCAGCGCTTTCTGTTGCTCGAGGTGTAAGCCGAAATGGCCGACGGCGGGAGAGGCGGAGGCGGCACGCCCCGCGTAACCCAGAGTTTGTTTCGGCAGCATGCACGCGCGTAGGTGATGTTGGATTTGGTACCATGCTCCCTGGTTTTGCGGCTCCTCCTGACACCAAACAACGCTCTTTGCTTGTCGATATCGTTTAAGTTCATCCGCAAGCTGCTCACGTGGAAATGGGTGCAGTTGCTCTATGCGAACAATGGCCATCTTGCCGAGTTTGCGAAATCGGCGTTCTTCTAGCAAGTCATAATAAACCTTGCCGCTGCAAAGGATAACACGTTCAACTAGTTTGGCGGTTAGTGTGTCGATTTCAGGGATGACTGTCTGGAAGCCGCCACTGGACAAGCTATCAAGCGCCGACATCGACAGCTTGTGTCGCAGCAGACTCTTGGGTGTCATGACAATCAGCGGGCGGCGAAACGGCCGCAAGCATTGTCTTCGCAGCATATGAAACATCTGCGCCGGTGTTGTTGGCACGCATACTTGAATATTGTGGTCGGCACATAGTTGCATAAAGCGTTCAAGACGAGCGGATGAGTGTTCCGGCCCTTGCCCTTCGAAGCCGTGTGGTAGAAACATCGTCAGGCCGCATCGACGTTCCCATTTGGCGCCACCGCTGCTAATGAATTGGTCAATAACAACTTGGGCACCGTTTACAAAGTCCCCAAATTGCGCCTCCCATATGACGAGTGTATTTGGCTCTGCCGTGCTAAAGCCGTACTCAAACGCCAACACGGCTTCCTCAGAGAGTAGCGAATCAATTACTTGGAAATAAGGTGGACCCTTTACGACATGTTGTAGGGGTACATAGGTCTCCCCGTCTTTCTGATTGTGAAGTACCGCATGCCGATGGAAGAATGTCCCTCGTCCCGAATCCTGACCGGTTAGCCTCAGCGAGTATCCATCACGCAGGAGGGTGCCGTAGGCCATGATTTCGGCAAAGCCCCAATCGATAGGATGGCCGCCCGCGGCCATCTTACGTCGGTCTTGGAGAATTCTGCTTACGCGCGGATGTAGCTCAAAATCCTTGGGGCCTTGATTTATCTGCTCCGAGATCTCTTGTAACGTTTCTGTGGGTACCGCGGTATCAACGGGGTGGGTCCAGGTGACATCCTTGTAAGGTGTCCAATCCACCATATACTCGCTGTTGGCGCCAGTGAGGATTTGATGGGCGACCACTTCTCCGTGGTCAAGCGCATCTCGGCAGTTGCTGACAAACTCTTCGGCTTGTTCCTTGGTGATCACGTTTTCTTCGATAAGTCGGTCGACATGGCGTTTGCGTGTGGTTGGATGGGCCTTGATCTTCTGGTACATCATCGGTTGGGTTACCGCCGGCTCATCGGCTTCGTTATGTCCGTGGCGTCGATAGCATACTAGATCCACTACCACGTCCTTCTTGAATTCCATCCGGAAATCCAATGCTAGCTTGGTAATGAGTACGACTGCCTCCGGGTCATCACCGTTAACGTGAAAAATCGGCGCCTGCACCATCTTCGCGACTTCAGTGCAGTACAACGTTGAACGCGAATCGAGTGGGTTGCTGGTGGTGAAGCCAATCTGGTTGTTGATAACAATATGAACAGTACCACCGGTTGCGAAACCACGGGCCTGCGACATATTGAAGGTCTCCATTACCACGCCTTGCCCAGCGAAGGCCGCATCCCCGTGTATGAGGATGGGTAGCACTTGGTCCCCAGCATGGTCGCCGCGGCGTTCCTGGCGTGCTCTTACCGATCCCTCAACCATGGGATCAACGATTTCTAAGTGTGACGGGTTGAAGGCCATCGCCAGATGAACTGGTCCACCCGGCGTACCGATGTCGGACGAAAAACCCTGGTGGTACTTAACGTCACCTGAGCCGGTGGTGTCACCGGGGGCGGCTTTGCCTTCGAACTCGAGAAACAATTCCGCGGGCGATTTGCCTAGAATGTTGACCAGCACATTAAGGCGTCCACGATGGGCCATACCCAACACGACCTCTCCGATCTTGTGTGTGCCTGCCCGTTGGATCAACTCATCTAATAAAGGGATGAGGCTCTCGGCCCCTTCGAGTGAGAATCGTTTCTGGCCGACGTATTTGGTATGCAGATATCTTTCCAGACCTTCCGCCGCGGTTACCCGTTGCAGGATCTGCCGGCGCTCTTCGGCTGTAAACTGTGGCTTGCCCAGTTGTTGCTCCAGACGTTCTTGAATCCACCTTTTCTGCGTGGTGTCTGTGATGTGCATGTACTCGCTACCAATGGATCCACAATAGATCTGTCGAGCGAGCTCGATGATTTTTCTCAACGGCAGCTGACCGGTGGCCGCTAGCGCACGTGAACCGGCCTTTTGACCGCGAAGTCCCAACTCTAGTGCGCCGGTATGGAAGACGGTGTCCATGTCTGCTTCGCTGAGGTTGTGAAACGCGGGGTCGAGATCCGGCACCGGTGGACGGGGACGTAGTCTCAGTGGGTCGACATCGGCCTGCTGATGACCACGAACTCGATAAACTGTGATGAGCCGCAGTGCTGCTGTCTGTTTAAGTGCATCAACGACTGGGGAAGGCGCAGAGCTTTTCGGGACTGCCGCCGCGTCGCGCGCGTCCGGGATGCCGTCTTGAATGGTGGTGAAATAGTCTCGCCACGCCTCGGGAACCGCGTTCGGATCCTTCAGGTAGCGAGAGTAGAGGTCTTCGATGTAGTAAGCGTTCTCACTAAATAGATACGAGGGGCCCTCTGATTCCTGTGAGAACGACAACGGCACTCCAATCATGCTATTAGGCTACGCGCTTTAATAAGCGCTTGCAACATTCTCAGGCGTTGAAGTGTTTGAATTGACTAACGCTTTTGGCGACTTGCACTTGCAAGTAATCGTCGCTTTGGAACCGCTACTCGACTTTCATCATAACCCGATATTCATGCCCGGAATCATGAGCTCTGCCATCGAGGATGGCGCGAGTCATCTCATTGCTGGTACCCATCGCACTGCCCAGGTCTATCCATTCACCCAAGCCTACAATCACGGTTGTGCTTAGCTGATGGAAGCTTACTGGTTCTACCAAGTGGCCGCGGTGGAATGATAGCTTGGGGGTGATCTCGATCTCGACCTGGCCGCCACGCATCCGTGGTAGAATCTCAAAGCCAGTACTGACTTCCTGATATCCCACATTTGCGACTACGTGTGCATAGCGATGAGAAAGCGTCAAGAATGGCTGTACGTAGGCTATCGCATGTCCGACTCGCAGGAACGCTCGGCGCCCGTCGAGCACACGTACAACTTGTGTCGTACCTCGGTCTCGCGACTTGGTGCGATGTTCAATCTCATAACCGACTGAGGCCCGAGAATTGCCGGTACCTATGTCGACCGTCGCGCCGGCAGTGTTGCCGGTGATAATGATGCGCTTGCCCACCTTGGTTTGTACCGTGCCTTCGACGCGGCGCAGGCGCTCGTCGGTTTGGGTATTCGCAGATTGCCGTATGGCGATCTTAAAGTTTCGTCTGGGTACATCTATGGATGCGACGACCCGCTCGAGCTCACGAAACTGTCGGTCGGACGTGCGGGCGAAAAGTTGGAATCCGTGACCACCGATCATACTCCCGGCCTGCATCAGCGGGGTGACTATCGGCAGCACCTCCTCAGCCGTACGATGCTTGAGTTCAATAATCCGCAGCTCTGTGTTGGCGGCATGAACGAGCGTGACTGATAACGCGACCAGCAGAATCCAGGCGCAATGCGACAGATTTCGACGTTTCATCAACGGTCGAGGTCAAACCGCCGGGCACCTACGAAGTGGCGCCGCCAATAGCGACTGGTCAGGCTGGCGACGTGCACGGTCTTGCCCGTCGACGGTGCATGGACGAATCGATTATCGCTAATGTAGAGGCCGACGTGGGACCAGCGTTTGCCGCTTTGGTTAAAGAACAATAGATCGCCTATCTGTATATCTTTATGTGCAACCGGTCGCGAATATTTGCGTTGCTGACTGGTGGTGCGAGGGACGGTAACCCCGGCGCGTGCGTAGCTGTAGTGAATGAGACCGCTACAGTCGAATCCGCGTGGAGTATTGCCGCCATAGCGATACGGCGTACCAACCATCTGTAGGGCGTATTTGGTGGCGATTGAAGTGACCTTGGCTGGTGGTTGGGCTGTCTGTGTAGGTTGGTACGAGCAGCCAGAGGCCAATGTCCACGCCGAGACCAGGCAAAACGTTAACGTCAGGTTTCTGCCACTCACATCAATATGCTCTTAGAGTCCAAGGGTATGTACGCCAGGCATACTCTGACTGCGTTCCCACATGCGCTCATATCGAATCGCGAACTCCCGTGTCTCGCTACGGTCGTCAGTACTAGCACGGAATTCTGGTCGGTCGAGGTGTGGCTGATGAAGATATCCACAATCATCCACGATCACAAACTGTTCCTGAAGACCGATGTTGTCCTCGTCTACTTGGTGCATTTTGATGAAGTCGCCAAATCGGCGACTCAGTCCAACAACCCGTGCATTTTGGTGCAACGACTGATCAGCGTCCTCAACAAGGAAGCGTACGAGGTTGCCGCGATGGGAAGCAGTGAAACTTGCGAGCACCTCGATGACCCGAGATGTGTTGAAAAGATCAGCATCGAGCATTGGTGCGAATACTGAGATTTTGCGTCGTGCTTGTTGCAGGAGCGTTACCAAGAAGTCTCGCACCTCTTCCCCACTGTTTAGTTGCCGAGCTGTGGTTGGCTGACGGTTATGTTCACTATTGCCCATGCGCATCTCCGTGGTGCGATATCTATGAGTGCAAGCATTGTATATGTATACTTAAACTTTGCTAAGTATAGCTAAGCCTTGCCTCAACACGGAGACTAGGGAGATGAAGGTGCACATCCAATTGAACCTATTGATCGTAGCGGCGCTATATCTGGTATGGGCGCTGTTCTTGTTTATGGGCCAACAGCAAGCTCACCCATTGCTCAGCAATGGCCCATACGACGCGGCGACCACCTCGATGTTCGGTGCCTCACTATTTGCGTTCGTAGTGTTGTTTATCATAGCGTTCTTGAACCCGGTGAAGGAACTCGTCTATGCGTCCATTGCAGCGCTTGGATTTCTGGTGCTGGTGTCGCTTTATCAATTGTTTCTTAGTGGTGGTATGCCGCAGAATCCCGCGACATTTTTTGGCCTGCTTATCAGCGCTACGGTAGGGACCATCCTGTTCTTTTCGATGATGCAGACTCCGGAGGCGGCCGAGACCGGGCCCCGAGTGGCGGCTGATCGAGGTCGAGGAACCGCGCGCAAAACCCGTTCTGCCAAGGCCACGCGACGCACTACGGTGAGCAAGCGTCGGGTAACTAAGAGTCGTACGAAGGCGCGAAAGACTAAGAAGAAGACCAGTGCCGTGCGGCGCAAACGTCGGTAGATTGGCCACCAATGTCTAGTGAAACACCCGCCGAGTCGCGGGTGTTTTGTTTACTTATCCTCTGGATTGACGAATGTTGCCAGCCAAAAAAGCGGCATGGCCGATGTAGTTGTCTGGGCGCAAGGCCAGTAGCGCCTGTTTGGCGTCGTCGGGAATGTCCAATGATTCGATAAAGCGGCGCATAGATTCCCGATTGATCCCGGATTTTCCACGAGCATAGTGCTTGAGTTTTTCATAGGGTTGCTCGACACCGTGACGTCGACACACGGTTTGGACCGCTTCTGTCAAGACTTCCCAGTTCTCGTCTAGATCCTGATTGAGACGATCTGGATTTGCTTCGATCTTAGCCAATCCAGCCAGGCAAGATTCGTACGCTGTGAATCCGTATCCCAGCGCCGTACCTATGTTGCGCAACACAGTGGAATCGGTTAAGTCGCGCTGCCAGCGGCTGATAGGAAGTTTGTCTGCTAGATGTCCAAGCAAGGCGTTGGCCAGACCAAGGTTGCCCTCGGAATTTTCGAAGTCGATCGGATTGACTTTATGGGGCATGGTTGAGGATCCAACTTCACCCGCGACCACTCTTTGCTTGAAGTACCCAACCGATATGTAGCCCCAGATATCTCGGTTGAGATCGATCAGCGCGGTATTGAAGCGGGCAATGGCGCCAAATAACTCGGCCATGTAGTCGTGCGGCTCGATCTGAGTCGTATACGGGTTCCACGAAAGGCCGAGCCGTTCCACGAAATTCTTCGTTGTCGTTGGCCAATCGATTTTCGGGTAGGCGGCAGCATGAGCGTTATAGTTGCCGACAGCACCATTGAATTTGCCCATGATCTCCACGCGCGCAACCTGCTTATACTGCCGTTTTAGCCTAAAGGCAGCATTCGCCATCTCCTTTCCAAGCGTTGTCGGTGAGGCCGGTTGCCCATGGGTGCGGGCGAGCATGGGTCGATCGGCATAGCGTTCAGCGAGTGCTTCTACGGCGGAGATGAGTTGACTCATCTGTGGCAACAAGATTTCGTCGCGTCCCGATTGTAGCATCAGGCCATAAGCGACGTTGTTAATATCCTCCGAGGTACAAGCAAAGTGAATGAACTCTTTAACGGCATCTAGTTCCGGGTTGTGCTGGATTTTTTCTTTTAGGAAATACTCGACTGCTTTCACATCATGCTTGATTTCATTCTCGATCTCCTTAACTCGAAGAGCATCTTCTTCCGACATTTCTGCCAACAGTGTGCCCAATTGCGCAAGCGTTGCTGACGAGAACGTAGCAACCTCTGGTACTTGTGAATGTTGCGAAAGCCACTTAAGCCATTCGACCTCGACCTTAACGCGATAGCGAATCAAACCAAATTCGCTGAACACGGCGCGCAATGAGTCGACTTTTTTGTGGTAGCGCCCGTCTAGGGGTGATAACGCTGTTAGCGCAAATCGCGCGGCAGCGC
>LXTK01000097.1 GCA_001643475.1 Proteobacteria bacterium SPGG2
AGGAAGTCAGGTCGAGCCGTGAATAATAGGAAACGATTGGCCCCCCAGTTTAGCGCTAAGCGCTTGTCCGCGAGGGCGCGCACTGAAAGTCTTAGCTTAACTCTCGCGGACCGTCTAGACGACGAGATCTGGATATTTGGCTATGCATCGTTGCTATGGAAGCCTGATCTTGCGTACGTCGATCGACGTCTTGGTATTGTCCGGGGTTACCAGCGTCGATTGAACGTGTGGACGGTACGTGCCCGCGGTACACCGGAGCACCCAGGGATCGGATTTGGGTTAGAGAGAAACGACAATGGCAGTTGCCAAGGGGTTGTCTATTGTCTCGACCTGGAAGCTCGCGAGCAAGATTTGACTGCGCTATGGGAGCGTGAGATGACGACTGGGATCTATCGACCATGTTGGCTAACGGTAGAGACTGGTGAAGGCAATGTAGAAGCGATCACGTTTGTAGTCGATGAGACTCACCCCCAGTACGCCGATTCACTGTCCCAAGCGCAGATGGCGAGCGCCATTGCTGGGGCCCATGGCGAATCGGGATCATGTCGCGACTACTTTACGCGCACCATGTGCGAGCTGACAACGCTTGGCATTGACGATCCAGAGTTGCAGTCCGTTCTTTCGATGATGCAGGGGCTGGAATAGTAGCTGAGTTTTTACGACGAAAGGTCGAGCGCAGTGACCAAAAAAGGTTTGGCCGGCTTCAGTAAGACTCAAGCGTCGTGTTGTCCTATTAAGCAAGTGTGCCCCCAGGCGATGCTCAAGCTGTGTAATCGTCGTAATTCAGTGACGGGTTACGCCATTTCAACCTCAGCCGGGAGTCCTGTTTTTTTCTTCGACTTATTCGACATACCGGCCATATTGCCCGAAAGTGATTGGGCTCAGAGGCTTAGCGGTAGAGCTTCACTGCTACCTTTCTTATGGTGCGGCGATCTTAGTGGCGATCCACGTGCTGGCGGCGCTGAAACATCAATTCATCGACAAGGACGGTACCTTAAGCAAGATGTTATGGTCGTCTTCACGACCCAGGATTTGATGCTTCACGTTCAACTACTAGCACATTACTTGACACTATCGATGTGCTGGAAGTTTTCAAGCGTGGCACCAGTGAAGCGATAGGCCTGGCCGAAACCTCGCACGTAAACGCCAGATTTGGGTGTAATGCAGAATAGCTTGAAATCACCAAGCGGCTGGATGACATCGATCACGTCTCTAAACTTCCTCGAAAAATTCTCCATAACATCTTTCCATTTCGCCGAATCGCGGAGAATCAACTTAACTCGACAGTCGAAGCTCAAACGTCGACGTGCAAACAGCTGATTTGCATTACGCTCGTCTTCGACAAACAACAGGCTTACAACACCAGTGGCCTCTAGGTTGCTGGTGTGCCTGGAAAGCCCGCTCACGTACACATAGAAGTAATCGTCTTCCATACGGACGAATGGGCTATAGCTCGCATCGGGGACACCCTCGGCACTGACGGTTGACATCAACAACGTCTTAAAGCCATTGAGCAGGCGTCGTGCCTCATCCTCGGGGCGATTCGAAATGGATTTTTGATGATCCATCATTAAGACCTCACGGATCGGTTATCTGATAGCCATGTGATGACATCGTCGACATTCTTTTGTGGAGGAAATATAGGATAGAAGATCTTTATGATAGTTGCTCCTCGTGCGATAAGCGTCAATCGCTTTATCAGCGTCATGGTTTGGACGGTAAAGGTAGGGAGTCTAAGCGCCTGCGTAAACTTTAGTTGGGCATCGCTTAGTACTTCAAAGGGCAGATGTAGTCGCGCCACCATCTCCTTCTGATAGTCCGTTGTCTGCGTACTGACACCGAATACGTTGCTATTTAAGGCTCGCAACTCCTGGTAGTGATCTCGAAATGCACAGGATTGTGGCGTGCAGCCACGGGCACCAGGGATGTCGTTCCAGCCTGGTGGTACGTCTTTATCCGGCTTCCCTGTCCGTGGGTAACAATAGATCACGACGTTCCCATGAATGTTTGATAGGTCGATCATCCTATCGCCGGTTGAGGGCAGCGATATTGGCGGCAACCTCGCGCCGGTGAGATGGTCGCAAGCACCATCATTTAGCGGGATGGGGAGGTTATCAGGTAGTTTGTGAAGATCGTCAGTCCGCACCACGGGTGCGTTACCATTACCCATTGATATATGTATGTTGAAGTATAAATGGCGGTTGTCAACTGGCGCCCGGCGTCAAATCAACACTTTTTCCCCCAACTCGTTACAATTGGCAGACCGTTGGTAGGGACAAATGAAAAACGAAGAACGAAGACACTGCGACTACCTGATTGAAGGAGGGACGCTTATCGATGGCACTGGCAGTAAGCGTGTTCAGGCTAATGTCGCGATAAAGAGTGACCGAATCGTCGCGGTGGGAACGGCTCTGCCAATCGAGGCGAAGAGAACAATAAGCGCTCATGATCGCGTTGTTTCGCCCGGGTTTATTGATGCTCACACCCACGACGATCGTGCTGTTTTGTCATCACCGGACATGACAGCAAAGATCAGCCAGGGCGTTACTAGCGTCATCGCTGGCAACTGTGGCATTAGTTTGGCGCCGCTCAGCGGGCGTGAACCGCCGCCTCCGCTCAACCTACTGGGTGGCCGTGACTGGTATCGGTTTAGCACATTTGGTGACTATGCGCAGGTGCTGACTGCACATCCGCCAGCAACCAACATCGCCATGCTAACCGGGCACTCGACACTGCGGGTCGGTGTTATGAAGGATCTCGATCGGGCGGCGACCAGTGCTGAGATCGAGCAAATGGGCAGATTGCTCGACGACTCGCTCGCTGCCGGATGCATAGGCATGAGTACTGGACTTGCGTACCCCATTGCCACCGCAGCCCCGACGGAGGAGGTCGTTGAGCTGGCAAAGCACTTGGCGCCCTTCAATGGCATTTATGTCACACACATGCGCGATGAGGGTGACTACGTCATTGAGTCAACCAAAGAAACCATAGCGATTGGCGAGCGCAGCGGTGTGCCAGTGGTGATTTCTCATCATAAGTCGTCGGGGCGTAACAATTGGGGGCGCACAACCGACACGCTAGCGCTTATTGCCGCCGCGAAAAGCAAGCAGAGTATTAATCTTGATGTTTATCCATATATTGCAAGTTCGACGGTGCTCATGTCCCAATTCGTCGAAACGGCGGAGCGCGTTACTGTGACCTGGTCTAAACCACATCCGCAGGTGGCGGGGCGCGACCTGGACGACATAAGACAAGAATGGCGGTGCTCACTTGATGAGGCCGTCACCCGGCTATTGCCAGCCGGTGCGATCTATTTTCAGATGCACGAAGATGATCTACGCCGTGTACTCAGTTTTTCTGACGTCATGATCGGGTCCGATGGTTTGCCGCACGACGAGTTTCCGCATCCCCGATTGTGGGGTACGTTTCCGCGCGTGTTGGGGCACTATTGTCGTGATGTCAGGCTGTTCTCATTGGAAGAGGCTGTACGTCGAATGACCAGCGTCCCGGCTTCGGTGTTTGGCCTTAGAGATAGGGGTATTATTCGTGAGGGTGCATTTGCCGATTTAGTGATTTTCGATTCGCAGCAAGTGATCGATACAGCAGACTTCAAGGCGCCGAAACAGCCGGCCGCCGGTATCGATATGGTGATGGTTAATGGCCAGCCTGTTTGGCGTGACGTGGCCTGGACAGGGGAATTGCCTGGCAGATTGCTCCGTCGGGACTTAGGGAACCTCTGAATAAATCCATCCTGGATTTCTCAGAGCACGGAGAGCGAAAAGCGCGGTTTTCGCTCTCCTTCATTTTTAACGACTTGCAGTCGTTAAAAATGGCGGCACATCTGACCTCCATGCAACCGACAGGGATGTCGGAAGGTACGACTCCAGGGATGGAGGAGGTAGAGTCGCGCCGGGAGCAGCGACCGAGAACAATGCAGGCGACCTGCATGGATGCAGGAAGTTAGAGCAACGCAAGGAGCAGTTGCCGGAGCAGTTACCGAGATGGAGGAAATGCAAAGGATTGTCGGCCGCTCCTGCGCTTCCATGCGCCCGCGGCATTAGTGCATCCATGCACGTCAGGACAATCCTAGCCGTGTACCGTGGAAAGGTCTGAATAAAGCAGACCTTCCCTAGATAAGGCAGGGTAGGGTGTTCATATGATCGATCTTTATAGTTGGAAGACATCGAATGGTCGCAAAGCCACGATCATGTTGGAGGAGCTTGGCTTCGACTATCGATTGCATCTCATTAACCTCGGCAAAGGCGATCAGTTCACGCCTGCATTTACCGCCATTAACCCCAATCAAAAGATTCCTGCCATGGTCGACCAAGATGGCCCCACCAGCGAGCCCTATACCATCATAGAATCGGGTGCGATGCTGTTCTATCTGGCCGAGAAATACGATCTCTTCATTCCCAAAGAGCCGATCGCTCGCTACGAAATGATTCAATGGTTGATGTTTCAGATGGGAAACATTGGACCAATGTTTGGTCAGGCACACCATTTCCGTCGCAAGGAGGAGAAAGTGCCCTATGGGATCGAACGCTACACCAAGGAAACGCGCCGGCTATGGGGCGTGCTTGACCAACGATTACAGACCTTTGAATACCTGGCAGGCAGTGACTACACCATTGCCGATATTGCCACGTTTCCATGGACCGCGCGTTATGGATGGCAGGGCATAGAACTTAGCGAGTTTCCCAATGTTAAGCGTTGGTACGACGCTATTGCTGCGCGACCCGCAGTAGAGCGGGGTATGGACACCGTATATGATGAACTGATGCGGTAGTTGATCCAGTTCTAACGATATCTTTGTAATACGTGCGTCCAATGGTCAACATAGCAAGGTTAACTTCTCGTACTGACCTCCGGCGCCTCGTGTTTACCCTATCCGTTGGTGCTGTTGGCGGTGCATTGTTTTTCGCGCTAAATATGCCGCTTGCCTGGATGATGGGAGCGATGGTATTTACCACCACCGCTTCTATGATGGGCGCGCGACTTTATGTGTTGCCATCCTTGCGTGGGCTCATGGTCACCGTGCTAGGGATTCTGCTCGGCAGCGCGTTTACCCCAGATATTCTCGAGCAAGCTACACATTGGCCGATCACGCTCGCCGCCATGCTGCTCTATATCGTGGTAGCAACCGGCATGTTGTATTGGTATTTTCGAAAACTATTCGGCTATGACAAAGTGACCGCTTATTTTTCGGCAACTCCCGGCGGCTTAAGCGAAATGACGATCGTTGGTGGTGCCTTCGGCGGCGACGATCGCACTATAGCGCTGGTCCATGGTTCGCGCATTTTGCTCGTAGTGCTCGTGATCCCGTTTTGGTTTCGATTTACTCAAGATGGCGGTGCCGGTGTCTCGTTTACTGGGCCGTCGCTGTTAGACAGCGCCCCGATTGATATTGGCATACTTGTCCTGGGCGCGGTGGTTGGTACTCTGATTGGTAAGTTTCTGCGCCTGCCGGCCTATCGGCTGGTGGGACCCATGGTGGCGACGGCGGCGATGCAGATAGCCGGTGTTACCGAGTCGGTGCCACCTTATGAAATCGTATTCGTTGCCCAAGTCGTCGTCGGATCTGCGATTGGCGCGCGGTTCGCGGGTATCGCGTTACAACGTATCTTTCGGACAATGGCGGCATCGGCGGGGGCGACGGTGTTGCTGCTTGTTTGTACCGTCGGGTTCACCTTAGCGCTAGTACCACTCTCCGGCATGGGATTCGCCCCTTTAACCCTGGCGTTTGCCCCCGGCGGGTTGGCCGAAATGAGCCTCATCGCCATATCGTTGGGTATCGAAACCGCGTTTGTTGCTACGCACCATGTGGCCCGTGTGGTCATGATTGTGATCGGTGTGCCACTGGTATTTCGCACAAAGCAAAGAGTTACCGCAGGTAACCGCACCGACTCGGGCCGATAGCAGGGTAAAATAGGCCGTGCGGGCCCCGAATCGATTCAAGTGAAATGGAAAAACGGTCGACTATACTATTCTGAGAATAACCAAGATCCGCTATTCTGAGAATAATCAAGGTCCGCACGAGAAGCCACGTTGGTAAGCAAAGCTCAGCCTAATGATCGCCGAATAAGTCTACGTCGTGAGGCCGACGTGAAGACGATGATTACCCATCATCGCCTAGGGCTGACCAAGTGTCGACTGCGTAATATCAGCCTCGATGGTGCCTTTGTGGAGGTAAAGGATTTCCGTGTTGCCGTCGGCACCGATGTGGATTTGGTACTAAAGGTCCGATCTGGTCAAGATCACAGCCATTGCCGTCTGTCGGCCACCATACTACGGGTCGAGGAAGACGGCGTGGCGATTAAGTTCCACGATCTCGATAACCGCTCCTACCAGGTCCTGTTCGATATCGTGTACGCCGACCATTTAAAAGAGTAGCGTGCCGTTGGGCGTCTAGCTCAGCCCAATCATCACGTGTTCTTGGAAACCGGGTCGCCGCGTCAGCCGGTCATACCAGCGCTCCAGGTTAGGCATACCCTCTCTCTCTATATCGAGCGTGAACCAGCGATAAGTCATGATGCCGACCGGGATGTCGCCCACCGACAACGATGATCCGGCCACAAAGTCAGTACGGCCGAGCGCGTTATCCAGTATTTTCATGGTATCAGCAAGCTTGTCTCTGGCGTTGGTGATCGTGGCGTGATCGCGTTCTTCCGGGGGCGTTCGAATTAGGCCGGAGAACACCGGCCAGATTGTCGGTGCAACGACCGAGAGCTGCCAGTCCATCCACTTTTCACCGTTTGCGCGCGTTTGGGTGTCAGCAGGATAGAACGTTTCATCGCCATGCTTGGTGGCCAGATATCGAATGATGGTATTGGACTCCCATAGGACGAAATCGTCGTCGATGACGGTTGGGATCAGTCCATTCGGGTTAAGCGCCAAGTATTCAGGTTCGCGGTTTTTGCCAAATTGACCACCAACATCCTCGCGCTTAAAACCCAGCCCCAGCTCCGCACAGCACCATAGTACTTTTTGTACATTCGAAGAATTCTTCCGACCTAGAATTTTTAGCATTATTGACATCTCCTCTATGGTCCAATGGGACATACTTCGACCATTTTGTCATCGCGAGTTTGCGTATGACAAGCGTGATCTGGTGCTCGCGTCAACATATCGACGCTTCCCGGTGAATCTCGACCCAAACAAATGGTGCCGGCAAGAACGCTGGTAAAGTGTAGTCAGCGAATGCCCATATGCGCACAGATGTAATAAGATCACTGCCACCATAGCCCGCATAGGAGGTAGAGGATGAAATACTTATCGTCGTTGGCCCCTCTGATGATACTGGTGCTCGCAAGCAGTCACCCTGCGATGGCTGCTTCGGCGCCAGCGGCTGCACTGGCACCAGACTTGACCGATTCTGGGTACGGAATTGCCGCCCTGATCATTTTCATTGTCGCCTATCTCCTGGTGATCGGGGAGGAGGTGTTGCATCTGCGCAAGTCCAAGCCGGTTATGGTAGCGGCAGGCATAATCTGGATACTTGTCGCCTTGGGTCTGGCGCAGGTGGGTGATACGACCACCGCCCGTCGTGTGCTCGATCACAATCTGCTGGAATATGCACAGCTGTTCTTGTTCTTGCTCGCGGCCATGACCTATATCAATGCGCTGCAGGAGCGGGAAGTATTCAATGTATTGCGGGCATGGATGGTTTCTCGTGGCTTGTCGCTGCGCGCTATCTATTGGGCCACGGGTGTATTGGCGTTCTTTATTTCTCCCGTTGCCGACAACCTGACCACCACGCTGATAATGGCCGCGGTGGTAATGGCGGTTGGTGCGGACAATCGCCAATTCGTCGTGCTCTCTTGTGTCAGCATTGTGGTTGCCGCAAACGCCGGTGGTGCCTTCAGTCCTTTCGGCGATATCACGACCCTCATGGTGTGGCAGGCCGGCATTGTGCAATTTCAGGAATTCTTCGTCCTGTTCATCCCCTCCGCCGTAAATTGGCTGGTACCGGCTGCCATCCTGTCGATGTTCTTGCCACAGGGACATCCGGAAGCGATTCGTACCACCGTTACCATACGCCAAGGTGGCATCGTTATCATGGTGCTTTTTCTTTGCACGATAGCGTTGGCGGTGAGCATGCACAACTTTCTGCATCTGCCGCCCGTACTTGGCATGATGACAGGCCTCGGTGTGCTCAAGCTCTATGGCTATCGGATAAAGCTGGCTGAACTACGGGGCCCGGAAGAAGAAGGTTTAGAGTTTACGAGTGCGGTGACTGAAAGAAAGCCGTTCGATATCTTTCATCAAATGGAACGGGCGGAGTGGGATACCCTCATGTTTTTCTATGGCGTCATTCTCTGCGTCGGTGGGCTCGGTGCACTTGGTTATTTGACGCTCGTCTCCGAGTCGTTATACGTAGGCCTGGGTGCAACCTGGGCAAACGTAATCGTGGGTATACTATCGGCCATTGTCGACAACATTCCGGTGATGTTTGCTGTACTTACTATGCTGCCCGAGATGAGCCATGAGCAATGGTTGCTCGTTACCCTTACCACCGGTGTAGGTGGTTCGTTATTGTCGATCGGTTCCGCCGCTGGTGTCGCGCTCATGGGTCAAGCACGCGGCATTTATACATTTTCTGCTCATCTCAAGTGGAGCTGGGCGATCGCCTTGGGTTATGCAGCAAGCATCTATGCACACATYCTGATTAACGGCACCGGCTAGCCCCGCCTCGGTCAGCCTTAGGCAGCACTCGCTAGCGGGTTGCTTCTGCGCAAGCTGACTGTGCGTTGGCACATGGCGCACGTTGGTGGTTCAAACCTATTGAAACCACATCGTGTCCCGACCGGAGGTCCTATTTATCGTTATTTTAAGCACTGGCGTTAGCCGCACCATTTTCTGCAGGAAATTGCTGCTAGTGGTGAGTGCCGTGTTCACAATGGGCGCCAAGCTCGAGCCGCAGCCAATCGAAGGTTTCGAGAACGTGGCCGGGGAATGGAAAGGCTCGGGCCGGATTCCATCATACAGCACCGCCTTTTCGGTGATCTTAATCATCCACGAAGACGGGTCATACAAGAGCCCGGGCACGGATTTGATGGGGTCATGCGTATCAGCGATGGCAAGATCCACTTTTAGTCTGATTTCTCAGGGCTTCCCGTTGTTGTTATGCTTTACCAGGATGGGAGAAAGCGCGTCCTAAAGGCAGTCTATGAAGATGGAATGACTTGGAAACTAAAGCCCGCTAAGAAGAAAAAACGCAAGAAAGAAAAGACAGAAACGAAGGAATATTGATCAGGTCTCCAGGAAGAACGTAGGCTGTAGTTGGCAGCGCGTTAGGTCTGCCAACTCACATGCCCCTGCATCGCAACGGCGCCGGTCGGCCCGATCGCCCACACTTCAGTTTCAGTCTCTTTTGTCCGCCCCGCTAGCGTGATTGGCTCGTCGTTGAACAATGGCGCGATTGCACGGTATCGATACAAGGTGGGTGCTTTCTTTGCATGGCGTTTGGCCGCCTCGAGAAGTAACAATGCTGTCAAAGGCCCATGCACGACTAGACCGCGATAGCCCTCGACCTGCGTAACGTACGGATAGTCGTAGTGAATACGGTGATTGTTAAAGGTAAGCGCCGAGAAGCGAAATAAGATCACCGTGTTGGGTATGAATGTCTCTTGCCAGTCGACATCATCCGGTGGGTGTGCTTGTTGGCGCGATGGCTGGTCGGGCTTTGGAATCTCGCAGTAGACAAGGTCCTGTTGTTCGTCCACACAAGGGCCGGACGCGTTACTGACCAGGTGGCGTAGTTTGAGGACGACGAGCTTTCCGCTACGGCCGTCCTTCTCCTCGACCGAGAGGATTTCCGTTTTACGTTCAATTTCGTCGCCAATCTCGATGGGATGTAAGAACTGTAGTCGTCCACCTGCCCACATGCGACGCGGTAAATCGATCGGTGGTAAAAACGTACCACGGCGCGGATGACCGTCTGTACCCACGAGAGATTGTGCTACGACGGGCTTGAAGTAGATCCAATGCCAGTATTCGGGGAGCACAGTGCCTATCCGAAACTGCTCGGAATCGCGATCGAGCAGTGCGGCCATTGCTTGCGCCTGATTTTTCTTCGGTAGGTTCCAATACAGCAAACGGTTATTGATCGGATCGCCGGCGCGCCTTCCTCGATATCGTCGATCTTTTCGACGATTGAATCGGGCGCTTCGACCGGCTGGTCAAGATCGCGGGCGAGGACGTCATGCCGTCGCGTGTCGCGGCGCACTTCGACGAGATCGCCGCCGGAACCACGGCCGAGTTGATTCTTGAATGTGCCGGGAAAACACGCAGCGTCGAGGTCGAGAGGGTGAGACCGGGCTACATGGGCGTAATGTCCGGCGAGGTCGATACCGCGACGCGGGAAGAGCATGGGCTTGCCGATGGCGAGGGGTTGTTCCTCAGGCGCGTCGTGCCGGACGGCC
>LXTK01000257.1 GCA_001643475.1 Proteobacteria bacterium SPGG2
CCTCGGATATCCATTTGCGTGCGCGCAACCATCCGATCTTGCGTATCGATGGCATCCTGCGGGCGGTGCGCGAGATTCCAGCCTTTCCGCCGGATCTATTGGATCGGATCGCGCGCAATATGATGTCGGCGCGGCACATCGCCGAGTTTGAGAAGGAGCACCAAGTAGATCTTTCCTTCGGGTTCAAGGATATCGGCCGGGTGCGCGCTAATATTTTTCATCAGCGCGGCAGCGTCAGCATCGTGTTGCGTGTAATCAGCACCGAGATTCCACGGCCGGCTGAACTGATGCTACCGGACATCGTCAGTAATTTTACAAAAATAGAACGCGGCCTGGTTATTGTAACGGGCGCTACCGGCGCCGGTAAGTCAACGACCCTGGCATCGCTGGTGAACGAGATCAATCTGGCCCAAACCCGTCACGTCATTACGATTGAGGATCCGATCGAGTTCTTGTTCACCGAGCGACGTTCCATCATCACCCAGCGTGAAATAGGTATGGATACCAATAGCTTTGCCGATGCCATGCGCGCGGCAATGCGTGAAGATCCAGATGTCATTCTCTTGGGTGAAATGCGTGACCCGGAGACGATCGAGGCGGCATTGACCGCGGCTGAGACGGGGCATTTGGTGTTGTCGACGATGCATGCACCGGCAGTAGCAGAAAGTATTCCGCGTATCATTACCGCCTTTCCGCCCGAAGCGCAGGCAAGTGTTCGCGGAAAACTCGCGCAGAATCTACACGGCATAATCGGTCAGCGCCTGATACCGCGCAAGGACAACAAAGGCCGAATTGTCGCCTGTGAGGTCATGACCGTGTCGGCGTTAGCACGTGAACTGATTCTTGACCCCCTTAAGGTCAAAGATCTATCCGATCTCGTCAAGAAGGGTACGCTTGCCGAGGGCATGTTGAGTTTTGATGCCTGTCTTTTCGATCTCTTTAAGAAGGGTATCATTGACGACGATACCGCCTTGCAGTACGCCACCAGCCCAACCGATCTGAAGTTGAAGCTGGAGGGTTTCTAAACCAGCACCCTCGGGCAGCGGTAGCGAGCGCTACTGTGCCATTCAACTTACCCACTCTCGAGCGCATAGCGCGCAGTGGTGCTTTGCACCGGTGTCGGGCTATCAATAGACGTGCGGTTGTCCCGAACGACTACATCGTTCGGTCCACTGTCCGGTGAGTGATGGTATGGCGGATCGTAGACTACAAGTGTTTCACACAGTGGCGCGGCTGTTGAGTTTCACGAAGGCAGCCGAGGCGCTGCACATCACCCAGCCCGCGGCCACTTTCCAGATTCGTCAACTGGAGGAGTACTTTAGCACGCGCTTGTTCGATCGGACTCACAATCGCATTAGTTTGACCGCCGCCGGTGAACGGGTATTCGAGTATGTCGACAGAATCATCGCCTTTGGCCCCCCGCTCGAAAGGCCGTTCTCCGTTGTTTATCAGCGGCAGAAGTTTCGACTCCGAGCTATGGATGGGTTTACGGCATTTGTCCACCAGCATTGCGAAAAACAGTTATCGCAGGCGCAAGGCTAAGTCTGTAACGTCAAAGCATCTCGCTAGCATAGTCGGCCAGGCGCGAGCGTTCCCCGCGTTGCAGGGTTACGTGGCCGCTGTGTGCCCAACCCTTGAATCGATCTACTGCATAAGTGAGCCCCGATGTTGTCGCCGTCAGGTAGGGCGTGTCGATCTGTGCGATATTGCCTAGACAGACAATTTTGCTTCCCGGCCCAGCGCGAGTGATCAATGTCTTGACCTGATGCGGGCTTAGGTTCTGCGCTTCGTCGATAATAATGAATTTTCTAAGGAATGTACGACCGCGCATGAAGCTCAGGGATTTTATGTGGATACGATTACGGATGAATTCATGGGTAACGGCTCGACCCCAGGCGCCGTGATCATGCCTACCAGTTTCATGCAACACGTCTAGGTTGTCCTCGAGTGCTCCCATCCATGGTCCCATTTTTTCTTCCTCCGTGCCGGGGAGAAATCCGATGTCTTCGCCCACTGGGAGGGTGGCGCGGGTCATAACAATCTCCGTATAACGCTTTTCCTCCAGTGTCTGAGCTAGCGCCGATGCCAACGTCAGAAGTGTTTTGCCGGTGCCAGCTTGTCCAAGTAGGGTGACAAAATCGATCTCGGGGCTGACTAGCAGGTTAAGTGCAAAGTTCTGTTCACGGTTGCGCGCATGTATTCCCCAGACACTATTCGGAGCTTGCGTATGGTCTTTAATGACCTCCAGAACAGCACCGTCGGCACAATGCCGCACCATGAAGGTGGGCGCGTTGTTTTCGACCGGATACAGAAACTGATTCGGATAATAAGCGTTCACATGCATAGCGGGTATTGTGTAGGCATCAGCCGACTCTTTTTCTTGGTTTACCCTATCTAGCTTGTCCCAAAACTTGCTATCAAATTCGGTCATGCCGGTATAGAGCAGCTCAGTGTCGTCCAGCACTTGGTTGTTCGTGTAATCCTCGGCCCGAATATTAAGTGCATGAGCCTTGATTCGTAGATTTATATCTTTTGAGATTAGTGTTACTTCGCTGTCGCAGTGGGTTTTGCTGAGATCAAGCGTAATGCCCAGGAGGGTATTGTCACAGCTGTTGCGCGCAAGCCCCTCGGGCAACGCGCTCTTCACAGCCTGTGAATAGAAGTACAAGCGCCCACCCGCGGCACCGTCCACAGATGGTAGCGTTACCCCCTGCGAGATATCGGCATCCGAATGTTCGATTAAGCCGTCTAGGATGCGACTGACCTCGCGCACGTTGCGCGCTACTTCTGATACCCCAACCTTCGCGGCGTCCAACTCTTCGAGTACCGCGATCGGCAGTACGACATCATGCCTTCCAAACCGCAGCGGTGCGGTCGGATCATGGATCAGGACGTTTGTGTCGAGAACGAAAATTTTCTTGTTTGTGGCCATGATTTCTGCCGTAAACTTTTGCAACCTTTTAGGGGGCGTACCCCCAATCCTAAGCTGCAAAATCTTTGAGTCGCACCGGTAGCCGCCGGGCTCCCCAACTACCTGGCTTGGCCTCTAATACGCCCGCTAGCTTCGTACCACAATGAGGGCAATGCCCGTCTTCAGTGAGATTCCATGCGGTGATGACATACCAGTCTCGACCAATCAACTTCTTACCGCATTGATGGCAGTAAGTGCTGCCACCGGCCTCATCGTGTACGTTGCCCGTGTAGGCATAGCGCACCCCATTCTTGATGGCGATCCGACGGGCGCGAGTAAGCGTACTGGGTGGTGTGTGGGTCTTGTCCATCATCTTCCAATCGGGATGAAAGGCGGTGAAGTGCCAGGGTACATCGGGACCGACGTTCTCCACTACCCATTGCGTCATTTCCTCAAGCTCTCTCTCCGAGTCGTTCTCTCCCGGGATCAGTAGAGTGGTAATCTCAAACCAGACGTCTGTCTCGTGTTTGAGATATTTCAGCGTGTCGAGCACTGGTTGCAAATGGCCGCCACAAATCTTGTAGTAGAACTCCTCCGTGAATGCCTTGAGATCGACGTTGGCCGCATCCATCGCTTGGTAGAACTCTGGACGTGCCACGTCGGTAATATAGCCAGCGGTGACTGCAATCGATTTGACGTTGCGCTCGTGACAAGCGGCTGCCACGTCGACCGCATATTCCAGAAAGATGACGGGGTCATTATAGGTATAAGCAACACTACGACAGCCAAGTTGTTGGGCGGCCTTGGCGATTGTTGCCGGTGTTGCGTGATCCGCTAGGGTGTCGATTTCGCGCGACTTACTGATGTCCCAGTTCTGACAAAACTTGCACGCGAGATTACAGCCAGCCGTACCAAAAGAAAGAATCGGTGTGCCAGGCAAGTAGTGGTTAAGCGGTTTCTTTTCGATAGGGTCGATGCAGTACCCGCTCGAGCGCCCATAGGAGGTGAGGACGATCTGTGCGTCTTGGTTAGCACGTACGAAGCAAAGACCCCGTTGACCGTCGCGCAACTTGCAGTAACGTGGGCACAGATCGCACTGAATGCGGCCGTCCGCTAGCTTGTGCCAGTATTTACCCGGTACTGTTGGGCCTATATCTTGCTGGTTCATCGACGATGAGGCGTCGGCGCCCACTCGAAGAGGTAACAGCTGGATTATACACCTATCGCTTGCAAAACAGGTTCTTTAGTCGCAAGGTAGAGGACGGAGAAGACGATGATCACGGTGCGCAATCCAGCCGTCGCAGGCACGTTTTACCCTGCCAATCCCGCCGAGCTAAAGGCGACAATAGACAAGTATCTCGGCGCTGCAAAGACCAGCGGACCAGTCCCGAAGGCGCTGATCGCGCCGCACGCCGGGTTCGTTTATTCGGGTCCGGTGGCGGCAAGCGCCTACGCCCGTATCGCCCCGGCACGCGACACGATCACACGCGTCATCTTGCTCGGACCGGCACATCGGGTTGCCGTCGCGAGCCTCGCATTACCCAGTGTTGACAGCCTGGCAACGCCACTCGGTAACGTACCTGTCGACAAGAAGGCAGTGGCCATGATTGCGGATCTGCCGCAAGTGGAAGTGATGGATGCCGCCCATGAGTCAGAGCACAGCCTGGAAGTGCATCTGCCGTTTCTGCAAACCGTACTCGCACAGTTTGCCCTTGTGCCGTTAGCGGTAGGTCAAGCATCACCAAGCGACGTCGCCGAGGTGCTAGAGCGGCTGTGGGGTGGGCCCGAGACATTGATCGTCATAAGCTCCGATCTCAGCCACTACCATTCCTACGAAAGCGCCTGTCGCTTGGATAAGACCACGTCGCGGGCGATCGAACAACTGCGGGCCGAGGACATTTTGTACGAACATGCCTGTGGCCGGATGCCGATAAACGGCCTACTTCATGTAGCGCGTAAACGGGGAATGAGCGTGACAACGATCGATCTGCGAAATTCTGGTGATACCGCTGGGCCGCGTGACCAGGTCGTCGGCTATGGGGCCTACGTGTTTGAAGAATCTGGCTGAAACTCTGTCGAGCGGTGATCAACATGATCTCCTGGAGCTCGCCGCCGATTCTATTGAGACGGGTCTGAAGGGCACCCAGCTCGAGGTTGATCTCACCGTTTATTCGGGGGCGTTGAGAGCCCCCGGTGCCAGTTTTGTAACGATAAACGTGCGCGACCAGCTTCGTGGTTGTATTGGTTCATTAGCGATAAAACGGGCGCTTGCTATTGACGTGGTAAAGAATGCCCGTGCCGCTGCGTTTGATGATCCACGTTTTAGTGCCTTGACGCAGGAAGAGTTCGAGAATCTGCACATTCATATCTCTGTCTTAAGCTCGCCGGAGACTATTGAGTGTGCCTCCGAGGATGAGCTGGTGCGACAATTGCGTCCCGGTATTGATGGTGTGATTCTAGAAGACGGAGCTTCTCGCGCAACCTATCTGCCCAGTGTTTGGGAAGCGTTGCCGGATCCGCAGCAATTTGTACAACAACTCAAGTGCAAAGCAGGACTGTCTTCGGGTCATTGGTCGGAGACGATGAAGGTACAACGGTATACAACCGAATGCATGTCTTCTCGAGTGAGCTCAAAGAAACGTCGTTAGTTTTCGGTAGCGACAATCTTTAGGATCTTTCCGCCGTGGTCGACAACGTAGAGCTCTAGAACCTCGTCTTGACCAAAACTGCTGATCGAATAGCGTGATTTTACGAGTTGCCGTTGATTAGTAACTTTCTTACCGTCATAGCGCAGTCCCCATATTTTTTTTGTCACATAGTCGCCATAGATATAGGTACCGCAAAGGGCAGGGATTTTCGTACCTCGATAGACAAAACCGCCGGTTATAGAAAACCCCTCCTCTGGCTGTGGATAGACAAAAATTGGAGAGGTGAGACCTGATCGGTCGCATTGGCGGTTCACATCGGGGGT